>DAIEQP010000120.1 GCA_027347805.1 Ignavibacteria bacterium
ATAAATAAACTTGCGCAGAGTACAATGAATTTTCAGCTCGTTAGCATTTCACCAAAAGCTAGCGCACTTGGTGATGCTTATTACACTCTTGGAAAAGGTGCAGAAAGTATTTTTTATAATCCAGCCGGCTTAGCAGAAATGAAAAATAACTATGAAGTGGTAATGGATTATACTCAATGGATTGCCGACATAAATTATGTTGGCGGTGCGTTTGCTTATAACATGGGAAATTGGGGAGTGGTTGGCTTAAGCATACTTAATGTTGATTACGGAACGATTTACGGAACGCAGTTGGATCCTTCAAAATCCAGTGCGCTGGGTTATATTGAAACCGGTGAGCTTAGCAACATCGGCGCTTATTCAATTGGTTTTAGTTACGCAAAATCAATAAGCGAACAGTTTTCAATTGGCGGTAACATAAGATACGTTGCACAAAATTTAGGCGATAATACTTTTATGTATACTGATGGGTCAACTAAATATCAGAAAAACAATGCAGCAAAAATAGTTTTTGATGCCGGTGTAAAATACAAAACAGGTTTTCACGATTTCAGTTTTGGAATGGCAATCAGAAATTTTTCGAGCAACATAAAAAGAGAAGCAATTGATGAACAGCTTCCCCTTGCTTTTACAATGGGTGCTGCAATAAATGCTTTGGGATTTGTAATGGACTCAAAAGAGCAGGCACTTTATGTGGCTGTTGATTTCCTCCATCCAAATAATTATTCAGACAGAGTTAATCTCGGACTTGAATACAGATTTATGCAAATGTTTGCACTTCGCGGTGGTTATCAAACTAACAGAGATATTGCTTCATGGTCTGCAGGTTTAGGAGTAAATACAAATCTTGCCGGTTACGATGTTGAAATCAATTACTCGATTTCAAAGATGGAAGTGTTTGATAATGTTAATAGAGTTTCTGTAAATCTTGCATTCTAAAAAATTATGAGTCATAAAATGAAAAGTTATCATGTTAAAATTACAATTCATGTTTTTATCCTAACATTATTTCTAATACCGATTCTTGTATCTGGCCAGAAACAAATCGAAAAAAAATGGTCGGATAAAATTGCTGAATCATTTATTGAACGGACTCCAAAATACATTGTGTACGATGTAAATCCCACAATGCAAAAATGGAATTATGAACAGGGATTAATGCTGAATGCTATGCGGCAGATGTTTTATTACACGAAAGATAAAAAGTATGCTGAATATGTTAAGCAAAATTTAGACTTTAATGTTCAGTCAGATGGCAGTATAACAACTTATAAGATTGATGACTTTAATATTGACCAGGTTGCAGTCGGCAGAGGACTGCTATTTGCTTATGAATATACTAAGGATGAACGATTCAAAAAAGCTGCAGACCTACTTCGTGAACAATTAAAAAAACATCCGCGAACAAAATCCAATGGATTCTGGCATAAACAAATTTATCCATGGCAGATGTGGCTCGATGGTATTTACATGGGGGAACCTTTCTATGCTGAGTATTCATGCACATTCAATGATTGCAAAGATTTTGATGATATTATACATCAGTTCAAATTGATATACGAAAAAACTTTGGATGCAAAGACGGGATTATTACGCCATGCTTGGGATGAAAGCAAATCTCAGAAATGGTGTGAACCGGAAACAGGTCAATCCCAATTTGTTTGGGGAAGAGCTATGGGTTGGTATATGATGGCATTGGTTGATGTGCTCGATTATTTGCCGAAAAATAATCCAGACAGAAAATGGTTTATACAAACACTGAATACTTTGACTGATGTTTTATTGAAATTCCGCGATACCAAATCAAAAGTATGGTACCAGATTATTGATTTACCTGACCGCAAACCAAATTATCTTGAAGCATCCGCTTCTACAATGTTTGTTTATGCAATAACAAAAGGTGTTAATAAAGGTTATCTCTCAAAAAAATATTTAAAGAGTGCAAAGGAATCTTGGGACGGAATTGTTAAAGAGTTTGTTGTTGTAGACGATAAAGGGCTGATTAATCTTGAAAAAACCTGCCAGGGTGCCGGTTTAGGCGGCAAACCTTACCGTGATGGAAGTTTTGATTATTATATGAGTGAAAAAATTCGCACAAATGATTTTAAAGGATACGGTCCTTTCTTGCTTGCAGCTGTAGAATTGGAGAAAGCAAAAGTAAAATTGAAATAAAATTCTAATTCATTTTCAGGAAAAATTTTGTGAAAGAAATACTTCAGTCATCAAGGATCGGGATAGTTATTATCCTGATCCTTTGTTGTAACCTTCAAGTTGTTCACTCCCAATCAATAAACCGAAAAGATATTTTACAGACAATTTATAAAGCCACAAAATTTATGGATGAAAAAGTATCTGTAAACGGAGGTTATGTTTGGTACTATAAACAGGATTTATCAAGACGCTGGGGCGAAATGGAAGCTTTCCCTTCAATGGCATGGATTCAGGGCCCGGGAATAGTTTCAATGGGGAATTTATTTCTTGAAATTTATCGTGTTACAAAAGATGAATATTACTATAAACTTGCCTGCAAAAGTATCGATGCGTTAATCAAAGGCCAGATGAAATGCGGCGGCTGGAATTATATGATAGATTTTGCAGGAGAGCAGTCTTTAAAAAAATGGTATGAGACAATTGGTAAAAATGGATGGCGGCTGGAAGAATTTAGAGAATATCTCGGCAATTCTACTTTTGATGATGATGCAACAGAAGGTGCCGCTTCATTATTGTTAAAAATGTATCTCACAAAAAATGAAAAAAAATATAAAGCTTCACTTGATATGGCAATTAAATTTATTCTATCAAGCCAGTATAAAGCCGGTGGCTGGCCTCAAAGATTTCCTAAAGCAAACATCAAATATGAAAATTCTCCATTTGCATATTCTAACGATTATACATTCAATGATGGAGTTACTTTCAATAATCTAAAGTTCCTATTAAAATGTTTATATGTTTTTAATGATAAAAAATATCTGGGACCAATTAAGAAAGCAATGGACTTCTTTCTGCTGACACAATACAAAAATCCACAAGCAGGCTGGAGCCAGCAATATACTATCGATCTTAAACCTGACGGCGCCAGAACTTACGAGACAAAATCGCTTGATCCTACTTACACTGCTACCAATCTTGAACTGCTGATGAAGTACTATGAAATGACTGGAGAAAAAAAATATATTTCAAGAATCCAGGAGGGGATCGATTGGATAAAATCAGTTGTGCTCTCTAAAATGGATGATGGAAGTGTAACTGTTCCCAAATTTGTTGAATACGAAACTAACCGCGCTCTTTATCTGCACAGGACCGGAGAGAATAGATTATTTGGCAAGTATTATTTTGATTATGATTCCAGGAATACTGTTGTTCATTATAACAGCACCAGGAAATTGTTTTTAACATCCTTAGAAAAAGAATACAATTCAATAAAACAAAAAAATATTACCAAACCGGTAAAATCATTTTTTAATATGGATTCGGTTGCGTCAACACAAAATAAACTTCAGAAACTCCAATTAATTGATGAATATTTTTTATCTAAATCTGAAAGGGATTACAGAATTAGATTTGATGATGAAAAGTTCATTAAAAAAATTATTTCTGATCTGGATACCGAAGGCAGATGGCTGACAAGATTTGCTTTTATTTCAAATCCGTATATCGGTGAACCCGCTTCAGGAGATTCAACTACAACTAAATATGCTGCTACCCGGGTCGGAAATGAATATGATACATCACCTTTCGAAAATACAACTGAAGAAAAATATATTTCTACCGGAGAGTTTATAAGAAACATTTCAATGCTTTTAAGATTTTTAGAGAAAAAAGAAGGAATGTAAAATGAAAAAACAATTAATAATTGTAATAAGTATGATTTTGGTTGCAGTCTTTTTAGCTGCTTTCATGCCTAGTGATGAAAAGCCTGTTATTTATTTAATTGGTGATTCAACCTGTGCTGATAAACCCCTTGATGATAATCCTGAACGAGGATGGGGACAATTATTCCCGAACTTTTTCCAGCAAGGTATAACAATTGAAAACCATGCAAAAAATGGCAGAAGCACAAAGAGTTTTAGAAATGAAGGATTGTGGAATAAAGTGTTTGAAAAATTAAAACCTGGCGACTATGTCTTCATTCAATTTGGTCATAACGATTCAAAGATTAACGATACAACTCGATATGCAGAACCACATACCGCATATAAACAAAACTTGATTCGGTATGTTGAAGAATCGAGATCGAAGGGTGCAATTCCTGTCCTTCTAACACCAGTGAACAGAAGAAAATTTGATGAGCAGGGAAAGTTTGTCGATCAGCATGGCGATTATCCTGTTGTTGTTAGAGAAGTTGCAAAAGAATTAAATGTTGCACTTATTGATGTTCATAAAAAAAGTCTCGATTATTTTTCAAAACTCGGTGAGGAAGCAACTAAAAATCTTTTCATAATGAGTGTCCCGAAAAATGTCTTTAAATCATTACCTAATGGAAGAGATGATAACACACATTTCACACGCACCGGAGCAATTGAAGTTGCTAAAATGGTAGTTGAAGGAATAAAAGAAATTAATTTACCTGTCGAAAAATATTTGTTGAATGAAGTGAAAATTTCTAGTGAAGCTGAAGGGAAAGTTGTAGCGCTTGATTATTATTTCAATCATGAATTTAAAAAAGATAAGGATGGAAAAGATGTTCCGTTTCATTATATCTGGGAAGACAAAGAGTTTTCCGGTTACTATGAGATTGGCAATATGATTGAAAATCTGGGTGCTGGTATATATGAAATTCCCAAAGCTCCCAAATATGATGAATTGAAAAAAGTAAGTGTCTATATTATTGTTGATCCGGACACACCAAAAGAAACTGCTAATCCAAATTATATGACAGATTCGTCCGCTGCTGAAATTGCAAAATGGGTAGAGGATGGAGGTGTTCTTGTTCTGCTTGCAAACGATACCGGAAACTGTGAACTGGAAAATTTCAATAAGCTGTCTGATAAATTTGGCATTCATTTCAACGAAGACAGCAGAAATAAAGTTACAGGTACAAATTTTTCAATGGGCAAGTTTGATAAATTTCCTGATCATCCTTTATTCAAAGGAGTTGGAGCTATTTATTTGAAAGAAATTTCTACACTCAAACTTAGTTCTCCTGCCGAACCATTATTTACTGATGGCGCAGATGTTTTAATGGCTACAGCTAAATTTGGTAAAGGCTTTGTTTTTGCACTTGGCGATCCATGGATTTACAATGAATATTATGATAACAGAAAACTGCCTGCAGAATTTGAGAATTATAAAGCAGCAAAAAATCTTTTCTCATGGCTCCTTTCGAAAGCAAAAAAAGTTAGATAATTAATTGTGAGAAAATAAAATGAAAAAAGTGTTCACAAAAATTTTATTGTTAAGCTTACTTACATTTACTGTAAATGCTCAGAATAATGATAATAAATATGATTTTGCCAGACTCTTCAAAAATTTACCTTTTAAGATGCCTGTATTAACTGTACCTAAGTTTCAAAATAAATCCTTCAGCATAAAAGATTTTGGTGCGTCAGGTGATGGACAAAAAGATAATACTAAATCGTTTGCTGATGCGATTGATGCTTGCTCAAAAGCAGGCGGAGGAAAAGTTATTGTCCCTGCAGGAATTTGGCTTACTGGCCCGATTAAATTTAAAGACAATGTTAATCTGCATCTTGAAATCGGTGCTTTGATTCAATTCACTAAAAATTTTAATGACTATTCTTTGATTGAAAGCAACTGGGAAGGTGTGAACCAGTACAGATGTACATCACCAATTTCTGGACGCAATCTTAAAAATATTGCTATCACTGGTTTTGGTATTGTTGATGGCGCTGGTGAAGCATGGAGGCCGGTTAAAAAAGAAAAAATGACAGCGAATCAGTGGAAAGATCTTTTGAATTCCGGCGGTGTTGTTGACTCGAAAGGAACTACATGGTGGCCTTCAAAAGAAGCTATGGAAGCTGGCGGATTTATTGCTGATTTAAAAAAGCAAAACCGTTCTATAACAAAAGAGGAAGCAGAGAAGTATAAAGTTTTTTACCGTCCTGTAATGGTAAGTTTTATTGAGTGCAAAAACGTTTGGCTTGATGGTGTAACATTTCAGAATTCACCTGCATGGAATTTACACCCGCTGCTAAGTGAAAATGTAATTGTATCTAACCTGAATGTTCGCAATCCATGGTATTCACAAAATGGAGATGGAATTGATTTAGAGTCATGTAAAAATTCTCTAATATATAATTGCAAGTTTGATGTGGGTGATGATGCTATCTGCATGAAATCAGGTAAAGATGAAGAAGGAAGAAAAAGAGGAAGGCCTACAGAAAATTTAGTTGTGCAGGATTGTATAGTTTACCATGGTCATGGCGGATTTACAATTGGAAGTGAAATGTCTGGAGGAGTGAAAAATATTAAAGTTGATAATTGTAATTTCATTGGTACTGATATCGGATTAAGATTTAAAAGTCAAAGAGGAAGAGGCGGTGTTGTAGAAAATATTTGGGTAAGCAATATTTTTATGAAAGATATTCCTACTGATGCTCTCAGTTTTAATATGTATTATATGGCCGTTGATCCAGCTGCTGAAAAAGGACATTCGGAATTATCTGCAGCCAGCAAAGAAATCCCGGTTACAGATGGTACTCCCCAATTTAAAAACATCTACTTGAAAAATATTTTTTGTAATGGTGCAAGAGACGCAATTGTAATTCAAGGATTACCTGAAATGAGTATTAAAGGAATTGAAATTGACAATTGTGTTATGAAAGCAGATAGGGGGATCTCAATATTTGATGCCGATGGTATAAAAATCAAGAATACATCGATTTCATCACAAAATATTTTTGTATCTGTTAATCAAAGCAGAAATATTTATTTGGAAAATTTAAATCCTGAAGGAAATTATAATACGTTACTAAATGTCAGCGGAGAAAAATGTGCTGGAATATTTTTAGAAGGAAAAAATTCAAAGGAGATTGCAAAAAAATCATTATTTGAAAAAGGTTCAAAGATTGATATTCTTACTGTAAAGTGAAATTTTGAGTAAATTCTTAACATTTTAGCCCAAATTTGACCGGTTAAAAAGGAAAAAAACCTTGACAATGTGTAAAAATTTGGGCAATTTTTTAATTGATAAAGTAAGCGATAAAGTAAACAGTAATTATACCCATCCGAAATTATAATTTTCAAAAATATTTTTTAAAATCTAAAGAGGATAGTTATGGCCTAATAAGTATTTCTCCAAAAGGATCTTAGAGGAGGATCCTGAAAACAATCACAATTATTAAACAATGGAGTAACTAATGACTAGAACACCTTACAAAATCAGAATGCTGGGCTTTATACTTCTGATATTTTTACTTGGCGTGAGTGCAGAAATTTTTGCTCAGGGTAAAATTGTCGGAAAAGTTATTGATTCAAAAAGCAAAGAGCCGCTATTCGGTGTTAGTGTTGTTATTAACGGTACCAGAATGGGTGCTGCGACTGACCCCGAAGGTGATTTTATTATTGTTAATGTTCCAGTAGGAACATATGCAGTAAGTGCAAGCATGGTAGGCTCATCAAAAATTACCAAAACAAATGTTGTAGTTTCTTTAAACCAAATTTCCCGTGTTGATTTTGAACTGGAAGAATCGGCTCTGATGGGGCAGGATGTTATTGTAACTGCTAAAAGAGATATTCTTCATAAAGAAGTTTCAAGCAGTCAACTTGTAGTTGGTTCACAACAATTATCCGAAGCTGCCGGTGTGAGAACATTACAAGATTTTCTTAGCACTCAGGCCGGTATTACAAACGGAAATTATTTGAACATCCGAGATGGTCGTCCTTCAGAAACTGGAACGATGATTAATGGACTTACAATGGTTGATGCAAGAGTTGGTAAAGCTCAAGCATTTATTCCAACGAGTGCGGTTGAACAAGTTTCTCTGAAATCTGGTGGAATGACAGCGGAATATG
>DAIEQP010000133.1 GCA_027347805.1 Ignavibacteria bacterium
AAGGCGAGATTAATCTCGCCTTTTTTTTGAAACTTTTTGAGAGTAAATTTAATTTAGTTATAAAACAAAGTGAGAAAGGTTAGAAGTGATTATGGATGTTTTAATTTCTTCTCCTTGTAATAATAACTGTCTAATCGATTATAAAACACAGTTATGCAAAGGCTGCTTTAGAACAATAGACGAAATAGTTCACTGGATAAATTATTCCAATGAACAAAAACTAATAGTTATGGATAAAGTTAAATCTAGAAAAGAATCTTTAATAGATAACAGTGCCTCATAAACTTAACCAGGGTTTTGTTCAAATTTACACCGGAAACGGTAAAGGGAAATCTACCGCTGCAATCGGTCAGGTAGTTCGTTCTGCGGGACATGGCTTAAAATCATTCGTTTTAATGTTCATGAAAGATTTTCCTTATGGAGAAGCTGAAAGCTTGAAATCCATGAGAGAGTTTATTACCATTGTACAAGTTGGAAAAGATGATTATGTCTTTCGAAGAGAATTACCACCCCCGGAAGAAATTGAAAATGCAAAATGGGCGCTCGATGATGCAAAACAAAAAATGTTATCGGGCAATTTTAACCTGATTGTTCTTGATGAAGTTTTTGTAGCAATTTACTTCGGGCTGATTACCGAGGATGAAGTATTATCTGTGATTAAAGTAAAACCAACGAATGTGGAATTGATACTTACCGGCAGATACTGCCCTCAGAAATTTTATGATGTTGCTGATTTAATTACTGAAATGAAAGAGATTAAGCATTATTATCAAAATGGAATACTGGCTAGAAAAGGAATAGAATCGTGAAGCTACCATTGCTAATAGACCTTGATGGAGTTCTGAGGCTGGATAAAGACCCGGCACCAAACATTGAGGATTTTTTTGACTACCTGAAGAAAACTCAAACTCCAGCTTGTATTCTCAGTAATTCAACTTTGTCAATGGCCAGTGATGTAAGAACATTTTTTGAATTCAATGGTATTCACACAAGTATTCCAATTTTAACAGCATCTGAAGCAGCGGCTATGTATGCTAGGAGCCGATATAAAAGAGTTGCTGTTTACTGTACAGATCATATTAATACATTGTTCAGGGGAATTTTAGATTACGAACATCCGCAGGCAATAATTATTGGCGATTACGGCAAGAAGTGGGATTTCAAAACAATGAATGAAATCTTTAAAAAAGTTTATGACGGCGCTGAAATTATTGCAATGCATAAAAACCGGCATTGGAAAACTGCCGAAGATGGATTGCTCCTGGATGTTGGACCTTTTGTTGTTGCACTTGAATATGCTACAAATAAACCGGCAACTTTAATTGGAAAACCTTCGCCGTTATATTTTTCATCTGCATTAAATCTTCTTGGCTTCGATCTTTCTCAAAAATTTGTAATGCTGGGAGACCAGCTTGAAAATGATATCCAGGCTGCTAAAAATCTTGGTGCTGAAACAATTTTGATTTATACAGGTGAAACGACTTATCCATTGCCGAACAATTCTTCAATCAAACCGGATTTTGCCGTAAAGGATCTGGCCGATGTAATTGAAGTACTTATTAAAAATTTCTAAAAGCATTTAGTTAGATAAAAAAATAAAGGTAATTTATTTCTTTACTGAATGCTGATTGTTGCTAGCAGCCAACTTTCTTGCATAGGCAAGGTCAACAATCATATTCAACATTTTTCTATAAGAATAACCAGCGTGTTTTGCAGAGCGCATAAATCCCGCACCTTCCTGTAAATCGGGGTTCGGGTTTACTTCAAGTACATAAAGTTTATTATCACTTTTAGAAAGACGCATATCGACACGTGAATAATCTCTTACACCGACTGCACGAAAACATTGAAGCGCCATCTTATTTGCTTCTTCACGAATAGAATCTTCAAGGATTGCAGGACAAATAGGAATTGTTTTGTGATAAGCTTCATGCATTGGATCCCACTTTGCCTGGAAACTCACAATCGGATGCAAATTTTCCGGCATCTTGGAAAAATCAATTTCGCTGATTGGGAGAACCTTTAATTCTTTATCTCCGAATACAGCAACATTAAGTTCACGGCCAAGAATAAATTCTTCAACTAGTGCAGGTTGTTTAAATGAATTGAATACATACTCGATTCTTTTTTTAAGAGCATCTACATTGTAAACAATTGATTCGTCTTCTATACCTACACTTGCATCTTCCCATGCTGGTTTAACAATCAGCGGGTATCTTAATCCGAGTCTAAAACTTCTATTTAGGTCTTTGATTATTTTGTACCTGGGCGTGCGAATTCCAAGCGAACTTAGAATTCTTTTAGTAAGAGTTTTATTCTGGCATGTGCCTAAAGCCATGGGAGGAGCTCCAGTATATGCAACACCCATTAATTCAAGAAGCCCAGTAAAATTCATTTCAAGTCTGGGCTGATCATGAAAAATTTCTACCAGGTTAAATACCACATCTGGCTTATTCTTATCATAGTCCTTAATAAATGTATTCAGATTGTCCATAATATTAAGGGAATAAGCTTCGTAACCGGCTTTTTGAAGACATTTTTCCATGTAATCGAACTCGGAAATCGGATCCGGTGCGTCCAAATGAAAATGGGGCTGAAAATCAAGGTCCTTTTTATTGCCCTTTTTCTTTTGATAAAGCTCGGGCATAGCTTCGTTATATACGATTGCAACTCTCATATTTCCCAAAATTTTTGTACGAAATAAAACAAAATCATTTTGCATTTCAAAAGATTTGTTATTTTTGTCCGAACCTAACCCGGGTGAACAATGAGTTTTTATCCACAACCAAATAAGTATCAATGCGGACCCTTTGCATTAAAGTATGCACTTGTAATGCTTGGTGTATTTAAAGATGAAGATCAGATAGGAATAATTGCAGGCAGTACATGGTGGGC
>DAIEQP010000140.1 GCA_027347805.1 Ignavibacteria bacterium
CGCAAAACATTTTTTCAGGATCTCCACTGATTCAATTACAGATATTTTTCCGGCCAGTGTATAAACATGTTCACTAAAATTCGCGGTTATTCTTTCACATAGGATTTTATCTTCTTTTCCGCCGATTAATAAAATTTCACATCCGTTTTTTATTAACAAATCAATCAATTCAACAAAGTATTTCTCAGGATAAACTTTAGTTTGCCAAACTGAACCTGGCGCAACAGCAATAATTTTCTTCTGTGATAAATTTTTTAGTAAATCATCCGTTCTATTTTTTATTTCACCAGGTGTTTTAAGTTCCGGCATTATTTTCCAGTTCTCATTTGTTATATCAAATCCAATGAGTGATAGATTCCTGGCTACTTCATGGATGCTGGAATCATAGCTTATAATTTTTTTATACAAGCCAGATAGTGATGCTGTATTAAATCCGGTGGTATTAATTGCATTTGAAAAAAAAGAAATCAAAGTTGACCGTAATGATCTGTGAGGTGAATAAACATAAGTAAATTGCTCGCCTCTTATTTTCAAAATCAGCTTAAAAAAACTAATAAGCGATTTATCTTTATTCCTTTTATCAAAAACAATAATTTCATCAACAGATTCCGAATTTTTGAAAACATCTTTTGTTGATGGAATGCAAAGGACCGAAATTTTTGAATTCTTAAAAAGCACCTTGAGCTGCTGAATCATGGGAAGAGTTAAAACTGCATCGCCAAGAAAAGCTGTCTGAATAACAAGAATTTTATTATTGTTTAATACTTCCACAGATTATGCAACCAAAAATATTGTTCAGGATATTTTCTAATAATTTTTTCGAGAAAATTTGCATACATCTGGTTTAATGCTTTCACACGCTCATCAAAATCTGTTGGTAAACCATCTAGGTTTAATTGCTCCTGGTAAACACGATAATTTTTATCAGGCTGCCTTAGTGCGGCGCCAACAATGACATTACAATTAGTTTTAGCAATAATTGCCGCTGTTCCAATATAAAACGAGGTTGGACGTCCAAAAAAGTTTACCCGCTGATTTTCTTCAGGGCCGCGCTGATCGCCGACAACTGCAACAACATTGCCCGATTTTAAGGCTTGAACAAGATGTCTTACAGAAACACCAAGCCAAATCATTTTATTGCCATGAACTTCCCTTGCAGTTGTTAACCATTCATTAATAGAATCGTTGCTTTGTTTTTTAGCAAGAACTTTAAATGGAATTCCAAGATTTAAAGCACCACTTACTGCCGCAACCTCCCAGCTTCCAAGATGCCCGGACCAAAAAATCAATCCTTTCTTTTCATCAATGATTTTTAATATTTCAGGAACGTCTTCAAAATTTAGAATTTGCTTAAGTTTTTCAGCGCTTAAAAAAGGAAAGCATAAAAATTCCAAAAAAGTAATTAATATACTCTGATAATTTTTCCGCGCAAGTAATTTGATTTCCTTCTGGGATTTTTCAGGGAATGCAATGGATATATTTTTTATTACGACCGACTTCCTGATTGGGACCAGGTAGAAAAAAAATAATCCTAAAAAAGCTCCCAATAAACGGGAGCCTTTTAATCCAATTAACTTAAAAAACTTTGAAAATAATTTAATGAACAAAAATTTTCTCTCTTAAATATTATTGAGTTCTCAGTCTCTGTTCCCAATTATCGTCACGGTATTCGCCCCGCTTTGTTGAATGAAGAAGTTCATAATTTCCGAATCCTGTAGGATCGCCAAAAATGAATTGTACGCCTCCTTCAATCTGGTTATAAAACCAAATTTCATGCGGTTTGAAATTAGATTCATTCGGGAAATAATCTTTAGAATCAGGTTCGCCATAAATAAGCAGAACTCTTCCTCTGTCAGTTAAGTATCCCTGTTTCTTATTTAATTTGAAATGCAGATTTGCATATTCAACACGTTTAATATAGTCTTCCTTAAATTCATTTATTGGTGTATTCGGATCATTATCCCTGGTCAACCAGAAATTGTAAAGGAACTGTTGTTTTGCTTTAAGCGAATCTAGTTTTTTATAACGCGACTGCTCAACATCGGTGGCAATATATCTGGCTTTCGACATCAGGTCATCGCACTCTTCACTTGTCATTAGTGCAAATTCACTTCCGGATAAACCCAAATTACCGACAGCCAGTTTTTCCGCCCCTGCAATTTTGGGATTGTATAAAAAGAATTTTTTTGTTGAAACATATGCAAGTTTTGTTGTTGAATCGATGAGACTTAAATTTAATGTGTAAGCGCCGGAAGGATATTTTGATAAGTTAATTATACCAATTTCTACTACAGAATTTCCCGCCTGCTTAATTGGTTTGTTTACAAGGTAAATTTGTTTTCCATTACTATTATAAAGTGATTTCTGAAGAATGAATGAAGCACCCATATCTTTCAATTTCAAGTTGTAAAGTTCGGAGTAAAAGAAAAGTACCGGGCTGTTTTCACTGAATAATGCATTCGGGTTTGGAGTAACTTCAAGTGTATTTTTATAGAAAATTGATTTCGGGTCCGCATCAGATGTTTTTATTCCTCTTGATAATTCAATATCACTTAAAGAAAATTTATCGCTGCCAAATGGTTTTATAGAGAGATTTTCATTAATTATTTTTTTGAAGGCAGGATTTTTAGAATCGTATGCACTCACTTCTAATTTGTATTCACCTTTAGCAACAACAAAAGCCAAAACACCTGCTAAAGATTGAACACCGCTTGAATCATTTGGATTGATAACGTGATTTAATTTCCAATTTTTTTTGATGACCAATGAATCTGTTTTCTGATCTTTAAGAATAACCGAAACAACAGCTTCTAACTGCGATCCTCCTGCAACTGCAGCAGTCTGCATCCCATCGGGAATCAGCTCATAATATAATTCAAGATAAGTAGCGGTAGAATCATAATGAAATCTGGCATAATCCATTTCAAACTTCATTTCACTCTGAGCTGATATTGATAAATTAATCAACAATAAAGTAAATACAATTAATAGTAATGATTTTTTCATCCGTTTCTCCGAACTCATTTTTTGTATTTATAGGTGGAATAAAAAGCTTTTGTATCATCAGATTCATATCTGATAATTTCTTTTATTAGACCATCCTTTTGATATGTGAATCCCAGCCGAAATTGTCTTCTGTTAGCCGAAGTATAATATTGATAATCAATAAGGTTTTTATTGTCATCGTATTTATATAGTTTAAACTCACTTCCTTCTTCAACTTTAATTAGATTACTGGAAGAATCCAGGTAATATTTTTTTAAAGCTCCATTTAAATTTTCACTTTGAAGATTTCCATTGCTATCGTATTTCAACAAATTCGTTGCCACTGTATCATTTTTTTCATTAGTATAAATAATTTTAGTCAATACTCCATTTTCATAGTTAAATGATTCCTGCAGATAAAGCTGACCTTTTTCATCAAAATATTTTTTTTGCTGAATTTGTTTTTGGGAGTCATAAAAAAATGTTTGCTTGGTTTTATTTTTTTTTCTGTCAGTTACATAAATTTTTGCAGTATCCTTGCCTTCATAAAAAATCTCTTTTCGGAATGTCATAAAACCATCCGATTTTTTATTCAGAATTTCGATTAATCTTTGCTGAGCATTGTATTTCAATTCAACAGACGATCTCACCTGTCCATAACTTGTAATGTCTTCCACTTTAATTAAGTTGCCATTTTTATCGAGATATGAAATTTCGGAAAGCACTGGTTCTTCCGGAGGATTGCCATTCGGCAGAAAATAACCGGAATATAATTCCCTCGTTTTAATTTTTAGGTTTTTCAGTTTTTGATATTCAACGGTTTCCCAGTTTGTTTGATTCTTGTTGAAGTAATTAAACAATACCGGCTGAGCAAAAACTTCTGTTAAAAAGGAATTAAGAATAATTCCCAAAATGATGACTGAATTTACTTTAAAGAATACATTTGATAATAGCCGATTAAACATAATTAACAGGAACCTCAATTATTTACGAAGAATCTGGAATCTGGAATGTAATTTATTCAATTAGCCATAAAATTGTGCAATCGTTTTAGGCAAAAAAGAAGCCCTCAAAATGAGGGCTTCTTTTAGAATAATGTTGGTTTATGTTAGAAACCAAATTGAAGAGTGAACACATGGTTTGCACTGAAGAATTTAACATCTCTATAAGCATAGTCAAATTTGAATGCAAGACCACCAAGATCGTAGTTAATACCAGCACCAGCTGTTAAACCAGCAATCTGAGAATCTTCAGGCATTGTTTCCATTCCTGAATAACCTGCTCTTACAAAGAACATATTGTTATATGAGTATTCTAATCCAGCTCTGTATTCATCACCATAGAAGTTGCTGTTTTGAAATACTGCATTAACAATCAAACTGTTCTGAGCATTAATCTTCAAATCGTAACCAAGTCCTAATTCAAGAGTAGATGGCAATTCAAAAGATGCTGTTTCAATCTTGTAAAGATTGCTTGATCTTTCAAGATCTGAAGCAGTAGCTGTATGATACAATGAAGTACCATCAAACTGCATTTGTGGACCTAGGTTTTTAATAGCCATTGCAAAGCTTAATCCGTTAATATTACCAAGGTTTTTGTATGTAACGCCAAGGTTAAATGCAAGACCGGATGCGCTTACAAGGTCTAATTTTTCACTAACATAATTTACAGTTGCACCAACTGAAATACGATCGCTTAACAAACGTGCGTATGTAAAACCAATTGTTACAAACTGTGGTTTGAAGAATTGTCCGTTTCCATCAGGTTTATCAACTGTTGTGATGGCAATTTCATCCATCGACAAAGTTTTTAAGCTAAGACCAATGGATCCCAAGCCTTCAATGTTTGTTCCGAATGCAGCATAGCTAACGCCAATATCAGCAATGTAGCTCATCTGTGAGAACATTACTGTTGTATTATAGTCAGAACGTGATAATGCTGCAGGATTCCAAAACATACCTTCAACGCCTGAAGCATGTGTCAAGTTTGCACCCGACATAGCAACACCGCGAGCACCCACAGGAATTAATAATTCTGTGGCACCTGCAGTTCCGTTTCTATTTCCTCCTCCTGCATATACAACGCCTTGAGCAACCAGGCCAAGTAACAGCAGAATGCAGATAAATTTTATTTTTTTCATTTTTTAGTCTCCTTCAATTTTTAGAATCTATCAAGAATCTGTTGTTCTTGAATGATTGCAATTTTCAAGATCTTGGTTGAACCAATCTCAGGCATTTCAACATGAACGATATACAAACCGCTAGCAACTGGAATTCCACCATCGTTAGCTAAGTTCCATGTTGTGTATGGGCTTGCATCATCTTTCTTAATTGTGTTAACAAGCTGACCAGCAAGGTTGAATATTCTCAATGTAGCTACTTTTGGCAAATGGCTGATTGTGATAAATCTTACGTATTTATCAGTTTCGCGCGGGTTTGCACCATAGTAAGGATTTGGGAATGCATTGATTAATTCAACGTCTGATTTAGCTTTATCAGCACTGTATGTAACTGAAGGAGCTGTAAATGTAAACTTATCACCAGTTGTACCGGGTTGATTTGGTTTTGTTGATTCAATTCTGAAAATAGTACCTGTTTCAGGCATTTGAGAGTTCACATTTGCTGGCCAATTGGCAGCACTTACTGAACCACCATTGAAATTAACAAGAACCAAACGAGCCATAATTTCTTTACCAACAGTAGTAGTATTTCCATCATCAAATTTGCTGGCTACAGCTGCATCATAACCCTTTGTGCCTGGTGTATGGTCAGTAACATCGTAGATATAAATCCAGTCTGTTTCAGGATCATTATCACCACCTGATACAGGGTGATCTTGTTTAGTAAGATTGAATTTACCATTTGCATCGGTATCATAAACTAATGCAACGCATTTGTAGTCATCTTTTGTATCATTTGGAGTTCCAATACCTGTATTCCAAACTTCGAAAGGAACGTCTACAATTGCTCCGTCAGTAAATGCCATCTGAGCTTTACTTCCAGAAGCAGTGAAACGTATCTCATAATCGTAAGGAACAATTCTCGTAAAGTTGTCATTTCTGGCAACACGACCCAAGAATTTTGTATAAGAAGCATCGCCACCATCAGCAGTACTTCCACCAATTCCGGTAGCTCCAGTATGAATACCCCATAATGATGCATTTGTTTTTTGCTGACCGGCAACTGGTCTGTCGTTAACTCCGTTAGCAGCAGCACCATCCAATGTTGGGAATCCATTTCCATTGAAAGCAAATGCACCCATGTTTGGAGTAGCTAATTTTCCACCAGAGTTTGCAGTAACTAAGAATCGTTTGAAATCATTTGGTGCTCCTTTAACCTGAATTTGGAGACCATCAACGATTGGAGACTGACCTGCTTGATCTTGTGCCTGGTTGCTTAGTTTTGTAACTCCGGTTGTCTTATCAACCATTGACCATAAATTTTTACCACTAACAGTTGCAAATGTTACTTCGTAATTGTGTCCAGTTACCTGAGCAGGATTAATCAATACAGGAGTAACAGAACCATCACTTAATGATGCACCAGATGTATGAGCAACTGTAATTGCTGTAGCAGCTGTTGGTAATGTATAACCTGGATTTGAAGCTTGAGGAACTACATCCAAAATTGTAAGAGGAGTTTCCAATACGTTTGGAACAGCGTTTGGATCAGGATTATATGCATATGCTGTAACAGCAAAATAATAGTGAGTTCCATTTACAATTGGTGCATTACGAACTAGATCTTTTGTAATTTCAATTGATCTTGCAATACCGGTGTTCAAACCATGTTTTGTGAACTTTGTTGTTGAAGTTCCTGAAACCGGATCGAATACCAAGCTCTGGATATTTCCAACTAAGTCAACAAGATCATATGTTGCAACTTCTTTACCATCGGCAACAGTAGCACCAAGTTTTGGCAACTGATAAACTACATATCCCTGGAATTTATAACCAAGATTATTATAGCTTTCTGTTACATTATAAATATCAGGTCTGTCACCCCATACCAAAGTAACTTTTTGGTCTAAAGCAGCGGCAGTAACCTGTGGAGCTTTAACTGCTGGTGGAACCTGGAAGAATACATTGTATGTATTTTGTAATTCAATATCATTGAATTTAAGAAGACCAACAGCCTGTAAATTATTTACACCTGCTGTTGCGCCGGCAGCGAACTGGCCAACTACAACTTCCTGTGTATCTTTTGCAGCAAATGTGAATGGACCAGCAACCATACCTAAACGTCTGTCACCTGGTCTGTGAATAATACCGTCAATCCATCCGCGGCCTGTAATAGGATCACCGGAAAGAGTGAATTTAGTATTTTTTCCAGTTGTTGGATCTTTAAATGGAACACCAGTTGTAGAAATTTTTCCGGTAAACAAGTTTTTCCAGTGCTGTGCACCAACTTTATCACCTTGTGTAGGATCGCGGTAAACCGCATCACTATTGATGAAAAAGAAGAATGCAGACATTGGTAAGTTTTTGTAACCTGCTTTATATTTTCCTTTGAATACTGCTTGTTCACTAGCTGTACCTTTTACAATTGGTCCCTGGAAGAAGTCGAAACCTGCAGCAGGAACGTTAGGACCAT
>DAIEQP010000146.1 GCA_027347805.1 Ignavibacteria bacterium
GTTAAACCAATTTCAAATTCGCAAATTTTGAAAGAAGCTGTTTAGTACCAACTTTTTCAAATGCTATTGTTACTCTTTGCAAATCCCCGGTACCAACTATCTGCAATATTTTACCTATACCAAATAATTGATGAGTTACTCTGCTTCCCACGCGTAAAGATCTTCTGTCCTGGTCAAAATCATCATAACTTTCCTGGTAGAATTCATCGTAGTAAACTTTTTTTCTTCTACCGGCTTTTTTAGCTCCGGCTCCATCCATCTCTTCGACTGTTGATTCATCAAGTTCATCTAGAAATCTTGATTTACTCTGATATGCAACTTCACCAAATCTGTAACGAGAGCGAGCATAACTTAAAAAGACTTTTTCTTTTGCACGTGTAACAGCAACATAAAATAATCTTCTCTCTTCTTCTAATTTCGAATCCTGATCAAATTTCTGGCTCAACGGGAAAATATCTTCTTCAAGTCCAGTAATAAATACAACAGGAAATTCAAGTCCTTTTGCACTATGAACAGTCATCAAAGTAACTGAGTTTACTTTTTCATTATATTGATCAACACCGGCAATTAATGAAACTTCAGCAAGGAAATCTTCCAAAGTATTTTTCGGATTTGATTTACTATATTCATGAACAGCGGAAATCAATTCCTGAATGTTATCGTAACGCTGCATGGATTCCGATGTACCTTCTTCTTTATACATCCTCAATATTCCAAGTTCATCAAGTAGTGCCGAAGTTAGTTCACCGATCGATAATTTTTCTTTCAGCTCAATATATTTATCAAGCAACAATCTAAATTGTTTTACATTTTTTTGAATTCTTTCTTTCACTTCAATAACTTCAAATACACGCATCATCGTTTTGAAAAGAGAAAGTCCCAGTTTGCGTGCAAAGGCAATCATTTTAGTAATTGAGGTATTCCCTATTCCGCGTTGAGGGAAATTCATAATCCTGAGAAGACTTTCTTCATCATTTGGATTAGTGAGAACACGCAGGTAAGCAAGCACATCCTTTACTTCTTTCCTTCTGTAGAATTCAACACCGCCGACTATTTTATAAGGAATTTTATCACGGCGCAGTGCATCTTCAAGGGCACGCGACTGAGAATTCAATCTGTAAAATATTGCTATATCATTCAGAGAAAGTTTTCTGGTAGTAATTTCTTTTTTAATTCTCTTAGCAATCTGATATGCTTCATCTTTTTCGTCGGTTGCACGAATTAATGTGAGGAGTTCTCCCTCGGCATTCTCCGTCCATAGAGTTTTAGGAATCTGCCCCGAATTATTTTTTATAACAGAATCTGCAGCAGCTAATATTGTTTTTGTGGAACGATAATTTTGCTCAAGCCGGAATATTTTTGATCCCTTAAAATCTTTTTTAAAATTGAGCATATTTTTAATTTCAGCACCACGCCAACTATATATACTCTGTGCATCATCACCTACAACACAAACTTTATCTTTTAACGGGCTCAACAATTTCATCAATTCGTACTGTGCAATGTTTGTGTCCTGATATTCATCAACCAAAATATATTTGAATATCTTTTTGTATTTAGCCAAAATCTTTTCATTCTCTTCGAACAGCTGAATTGGCTTTAATAAAAGATCATCAAAATCCATTGCATTATTTTCAAATAATCTTTTATTGTATTCAGTATAAACTTCCACAAATTTTTTATCAGTCGGAGTTAAACCAGAAGACTTTTCAAACCCTGAAGGTGAAATCATTTGGTTCTTTAAGAAACTTATTTTGTGCTGAACACCATTTGGAGTAAGAGACTCTAAATTTATGTTTAGCGAAGCCATTACATTGCTAACAAGCGATACTGAATCTTCCCTGTCATAAATAGAATAATTTGAACGGTACCCAAGTTTATCTGCTTCAACTCTTAAAATTCTGGCAAAAATGGAATGAAATGTTCCCATCCAAAGCTCATCAGCCTTTTTGCCAATTAAAGATTTAATTCGCTCCTTCATTTCTTTGGCAGCTTTATTTGTAAATGTCAAAGCTAAAATTGAGGAAGGTTCTGTGCCTTTTTCAATCAAAAGAGCAATTTTATGAGTTAAAACGCGGGTTTTTCCAGACCCGGCTCCAGCTACAATCATGTGGGGGCCAGCATTATATTATACTGCTGATACCTGTTCTTTGTTAAGATTATTAAGGATTTTCATATAAGGTTTGTTTTTTGAGCGGCAAATATACAAAAATTTGGGCAGGTTTTACAAATTCATCTTATACCTGAGTATAAAGAGAGATCCCCCATTACTTTGAGACAAAAAAACTGTTATTTCCTATTAATTGTAAAACTAATTTTACTTCCTTCACCAACCTTGCTTTCTACACGAATTTTCCCACCATGCTTTTTAACGAACTCGTTACAAAGTATTAACCCCAACCCGCTTCCAGCTTCTTTTCTGGTCCCTAACGTTGAATACGATTCACCAATCATGAATAGTCTTTGCATAATATCATCCGGGATACCAATACCAGTGTCCTCAACGAAAATTTCAGTTGAATTGTGATCTGCGTTTGCCCCAATTTTAATAGATCCGCCATCATTAGTAAATTTAATAGCATTTGTAATCAAATTTCTTATAATCGTTTCAAGCATATTCGCATCTGCCAGCACTTCAATTTCATCATCTATTTCATTTACAATACGGATATTTTTAAGTGAGGCATTTTCCTCAATCAAATCGATTGTTCTCTTAACAATCATATTCAGCTTAAAGTCAATCGGGATAAAATCCAGATTTCCAGATTGAGCTCTAGCCCAAATAAGTAAATTCTGGAAAAGCATATATGTTTTTGTAGAAGTATTATTTATCCCTTTTAAGAACTTCACTATTTCTTCTTTAGAAAATCCATCAAACTCTTCCAACATCATTTGAGTTGTTGAATTTATTATGTGGAATGAATTTTTGAGGTCATGTGAAATTATCGAGAAGAATTTGTCTTTAGTCTGGTTTAATGTCTTAAGTTCCTCAGTAATTTTAATAATTTCATCAGAGTTTCTTTTTCTCTCTATAATTTGCGCAATATGAGTAGAAACATAATTCATAATATTCATAGCGCTTTCATCATAAAGACTTTCGTTCTTATAATCCTGCACAACAATAACTCCAATAGTTTTTCCTTTTACTTTTAATGGTACCCCAAGCCAAATAGGAGAAGGAGTTCCTACGAGTTCAACTTCTCCTGCTTTATTAAGTTCTGCGAACTTTGCCTTGTTAACCAATACAGATTCACCTTTTTTCAATACAAATTCAGTTAAACCTTTTCCAATTTTTTTGGGTGGTTGAGGAGGATCAATTTCATCTACGAAATATGGAAAGGAAATAGTTTCTTCTTCTTCGTTATACAAAGCAATATAAAAGTTCTGAACATCTAGCAGAGTAGAAATCACTTCATGGATTTTTTTATACAGATCATCAATTTCAGTACAAATATAAGTTGCTTCGGAAATCTCAAATAAAGCTCTCTGAATTAACTCGGATTTACTTCTATCT
>DAIEQP010000149.1 GCA_027347805.1 Ignavibacteria bacterium
TAATAATTTTTGAGTCCCCGAATAAACCTGGCGTGAATCAATATTTATGCTTTCAACCTGCATTAAGTAGATTTTTGGTTAAGCAACAATAGCAAAGCAAATAATTTAAATCAAATTATTTTACATTAATGGCGGATCCGGTGTCTAAATTACACCTCAAAACAATTGAAAATCGGCATTACCGGTTTGATAAATCTCACACCCGGCAGCTGTATCTTTAAAATTACTGGGTATCTAAATTCATCAGCCGGTCTTTGAAGCGCCTGCTCATATTAAGCTTTTCCCCATTTTTAAGAATAACAAGATAATCCCCGTGAGACCATGACTGCATTTCTTTAATCTGCGAAACATTAACAATAAACGAACGATGAATTCGTGCAAACTTTTCCCGGTTTAATTTTTCTTCCATGTTGTTCATTGTTTCCCGGAGAAGGAATGTTCCATTTGGAGTATGTAGTTTTATATACTTTTCATCTGAGGAGATGTAGAAAATATCATCTGCCTGAACAAAAAAATATTTTGATGCATGACTCACAAGAAATCTTTCGGCAGATTTTTTTTCTTTGCCGATTGTTTTGATTAATTCTGCTAAATCATCTTTGTTTTCTTTTCGGATCTCTATTTTTTCGAGAGCTTTATTTAACGATTTCTGAAATCTTGCCTTGTCGTACGGTTTTAATAAATAATCGACTGCATTCACTTCAAATGCATCAAGCGCATATTGATCATACGCGGTAACAAAAACAATACTCGGCAATTTTTCTTCGCCGATGTTTTCAATTACTTCAAAACCATTCATTCCGGGCATTTGAATATCAAGAAAAACAAGAACAGGATTAAGAGAGTTAATTTTTTCAACAGCTTCAATTCCGTTTGATGCTTCATGAATAATAAATTTTTGCGGAATTTCTTTTAAGAATGATTGTAGTTTTTTTCTTGCCGGCAGCTCATCATCAACAATTAAAATTACATGTTCATTCATTTCTTTTCTTCCTTAACGGGCAGACAAAATTTAACAATCAAACCTTTTCCGGGAAGATTTTCCCAGTTAAATTCAAATCTGTTTCCGTAGAGCCGTTCCAATCTTTCCTGTGTGTTTGATAAACCAACGCCCCGTTTTAAAACTTCTTCCGGTTCAATATTAATTCCCGGACCGTTATCAGAAATATTGATGCAAAGTTTATCTTCAAAACGACGGGCAGAAATTTCGATCTCTGTTCCAGAAAGATTTTCCATACCGTATTTAATTGAATTTTCTACTACCGGCTGAAGCAAAAATGAGGGGACAAAAAATCGTTTTGCATCATCTTTGAGATTTATGTTGATTGAAAGCTTATCGCCGAATCTTGCGCGCATAATTTCAAGATATAAATTCAACAGATCCATTTCCTCTTTTAATGTATGCATGCCGCCCGAAGATTTTAATGAAATCCTAAGCAGGTCGCTCAGGTTTGCAATCATCTTATCGGCGTTTTCAACATTTTCATACATGGTGGATGAAATCATATTGAGTGTGTTGAATAAAAAATGTGGATTGATCTGGCTCTTCAAAAATTCCAATCGTGTTTTTATAAGTTCTTCTTCAAGTTTTACTGCGCGCAGTTTCTCCTGCTGCCTCTCTTTGCTTGTCATTATCAATATATAAATCACGTACACAGTCCAGAATCCAAGGCAAAGTTTTAATGTTTCCATTACATATCTATAAGGCATGTAACCGTAATCATAAACTCCCCAGTTAAGCAATTCGTAAAGCAGGATTCTTAAATAATACATAACATTTGTATGAATAAATCCCATCGCAAACGATACTAATATATAAACGGGAATCCGCTCGAATAAAAATCCTTTCTTCAAAGGAAGTTTCTTGAAGAGAATAATCATTACAGGTATTAACAAAGTAAACGAATATGATCCCGTTAACTCCCACAGCAGCGGATGAAAGAAATGAACCTTCTCATTATTTGCTAATGCGGTGCTTACAACAACAAGCGTGTTTAATGTTCCGCTGATTGTTCCCCCTGCAAAAAGTAGAAGGGAAAACTTAAGTCGGCTTATTGAAAGAATGTTTTTCATCGGTTATTTGTTTTGAACAAAATTAATTTATTTCACAATTAAATATGAAGAATGATTGACAAACAAAATTTTTTAATGTCGCGAACGGGATTTATTTATCCATCAGTGGGAAAACAATTCTGTGGAGATCTGCTTAATCTGTATTATCGGTGAGCTATTGCTTCAGAGTCAATCAGAAAAGTTGTTTCATTTTTCCCATTCATGTTCCTTAAAATCCCGTTTATGACATAACACAATAAAAACAGGCAACCGCAGAATATTTTTAGCGTCGTAATTAGTAAACATTTGGAGAAACAATGGAAGCAAAAGAAAGACGTTATGATGTTGACTGGCTGCGTGTGATAGCATTTTATCTGCTTATCTTTTTTCATGCGGGAATGTTTTTTGTCCCATGGCAGTTCCATTTTAAGAATCCCCAGACATCAGAGTGGTTTGAAACATGGATGGCCTTTTTGCATTACTGGCGCCTTCCTTTATTGTTTATGATTTCAGGAATTGGTGTGAGTTATGCGCTTGGCAAAAGAAGCCCGTTAAAATTTGTCGGAGAAAGATTTAAAAGATTATTTATTCCGCTCATTTTCGGAATGCTAGTAATCATTCCCCCTCAAATTTATTTTGAAAGATTAACACAGGGAGTTCATTTCGGCAGTTATTTTGATTTTTGGAAAACAGTTTTTGAATTCAAACCTTATCCGTTAGGCGGCGCTTTAAGCTGGCATCATCTCTGGTTTATTCTTTATATACTTTTTTATTCTCTTGTCGGACTGCCATTCTTCCTTTTCTTTAGAAGTAAATATGCAGTCGGTATTAGAGAAAGGATTTCCCGATTTGTGATGAAACATCCAAATACGATTTATACTATTATGATATCGCTGGCTTTCTGTTATTTTTATCTGCGACCGATGTTTCCCGTAACACATGGAATGTTTGATGACTGGTATAATCATGCAGAATCATTTATTTTTTTCCTTTCAGGATATTTATTTGCTTCCATAGATGGTGTGTGGAATGTTATTGTTGAGCAGAGAAAAAAATCATTAATAATGGGTGTAGTTCCCGCACTCTTTTTAATTCTTTTTGTATGGGGCCCAACTTTATATATAATGAATGAAAAAACGGAAGCATTCGGATTATTTTATGGTACACTTATTCAATTTATGGTTCCCGGAATTTTATTTTCAGTTCTCGGCTATGGAAAAATATTATTGAACAAGCCAAGCAGACTTTTGAGTTATGCAAACGAATCTGTCTATCCATTATATATTCTTCATCAGTCAGTACAATTATCAATCGGTTATTTTATTCTTCAGCTTAACTGGGGAATCTTGCCGAAATTCATTCTTGTTGTTATTGGAACATTCGGGTTGAGCCTGCTTATATATGAATTATTGATAAGAAGATTTAATGTTATGAGATTATTATTTGGTTTGAAATTCAGATCCGGAGTTAAGCAGGAAAAAAATATCAGAGAAACTCAGCCTGTTTTTGAAGAGGGGCGGTGAGAAAATCACCGCTTCTTTTTGAACTATCCCACCAAAGACCTCGTTATTTATATAAATAGAAATCAATTCCCAGATTTCTTACATTTATACCCCGCTTGGGAATATCTTTGATGATTTTTTATCCGGCGGCAATTTTGATGATGAATAAAAGGACTAACAAATGAGTGAAAACAGCAATAACGGTTTATCAGAACTGGAGGAAGTTGAACTTAAAGAGTGGCTTGAATCTCTTGAGTATGTACTTCAATCCGGCGGACCGGAAAAAGTAAAGGAACTACTCCATAATTTATCGACCTATGCGCATGAAGCTGGTGTTGAACTTCCTTTTACTGCAAATACCCCGCACATAAATACTATTCCAAAAGAAAAACAGCCCCCTTTCCCTGGCGGAAGAGAAATTGAAAGACGTATTAAGAGTTTGATCAGATGGAATGCGATGGCAATGGTTGTCCGTGCTAATAAAGAAGAAAATGGAATTGGCGGACACATTTCTACTTATGCTTCTGCCGCAACATTATACGAAATTGGGTTTAATCATTTCTTCAGAGGCAAAGATGCTAACCATGACGGCGATATAATTTATTTCCAGGGACACGCAGCACCAGGAATTTATGCGCGCGCTTTTCTTGAAGGAAGATTAAGTAAAGAACAATTGGAAAATTTTAGAAGAGAATTAAAACCTGGCGGCGGACTTTCATCATATCCGCATCCATGGCTTATGAAAGATTTTTGGGAATTCCCAACTGTATCAATGGGACTCGGACCAATCCAGGCGATTTACCAGGCGCGGTTTAACCGATACCTTGAAGACCGCGGATTAAAAAAACCAAGCGATCAAAAAGTTTGGGCATTTCTTGGTGATGGTGAAACTGATGAACCTGAAGCACTTGGCGCTATTTCTCTTGCATCAATAGAAAAACTTGATAACCTGATTTTTGTTATCAACTGCAATCTGCAAAGATTGGATGGACCGGTACGCGGTAATGGAAATATTATCCAGGAACTCGAAGCAATTTTCCGCGGCGCAGGCTGGAATGTAATTAAAGTAATTTGGGGCGGTGATTGGGATCCACTTCTTGATGCTGATAAATCAGGAATTCTTATTAAGAGAATGAATGAAAGTATTGATGGTGAATCTCAGAACTTTGTTACAAAAGATGGCGCTTATGTAAGAAAACAATTTTTCGGAAAGTACCCCGAACTTTTGAAAATGGTAGAGAAGTATACAGATGAACAATTATATAAAATGAAAAGGGGCGGTCACGATCCTGCAAAAGTTTATGCAGCATTTAAAGCCGCTGTTGAACATAAAGATGCCCCGACAGTTATTCTTGCAAAGACTGTTAAAGGTTACGGTCTGGGTGAAGCCGGTGAGGGGAAAAATATTACTCACTCGCAGAAAAAATTGAATGAAGATGAATTAAAAGAATTCAGAACTAGATTTTCAATTCCTATCAGTGATGATGAAATTGCAAAAATGCCTTTCTATCGTCCGTCTGAAGATTCAGCAGAAATTCGCTACATAAAAGAAAGAAGAAAGGCGCTTGGCGGTTATGTTCCAAAGCGGGTTGTAAAAACCGCACCATTAAAAACTCCTAGCGAAGAACTCTTCCAGGAATTTTATACAGGAACAGAAGGACGCGAAGTTTCAACAACAATGGTGTTTGTTAGAATTCTTGCTAAGCTTTTGAAGGATAAAGAGATTGGGCATTTAATCGTTCCAATCGTACCGGATGAAGCCCGTACATTCGGAATGGAATCGTTGTTCAGACAGGTCGGAATTTATTCTCACGCAGGACAAATTTATGAACCTGTTGATAAAGATATTTTCCTTTACTATAAGGAGGCAAAGAACGGACAAATTCTTGAAGAAGGAATTACTGAAGCCGGTTCAATGTCATCATTTATTGCTGCGGGAACAGCATATGCAACACAAGGTGTAAACACAATTCCATTCTTCACACTTTATTCAATGTTTGGAATGCAAAGAGTTGGTGATTTAGTTTGGCTTGCCGGAGATATTCGTACAAAAGGATTTTTCCTTGGCGCTACTGCAGGAAGAACAACTCTTGCTGGTGAAGGTTTACAGCACCAGGATGGAAATTCTCACCTGCTTGCTTACCCGGTTCCAAATCTTGTTGCTTACGATCCTGCATTTGCATATGAACTTGCTGTAATTATCCGTGATGGTATTTATCGTATGTATGAAAAGCAGGAAAATGTTTTTTACTACATCACAATTATGAATGAGAATTATTCTCAACCCAATATGCCTGAAGGATCCA
>DAIEQP010000172.1 GCA_027347805.1 Ignavibacteria bacterium
GCTTACCAATCCTTCTGGATCCCATGTTTTAGTTGAGCTCCACATGTGTCCATTCAGTATTAATGAATCAATATAAGCGGCAAAGTTTTTTCCTTTCTCAAATAATCCTGCGCCGAATTCAGGAATCGGTATGTAAAACATCATTAACCAGTAGGATATAAATAAAACCAGAATTGAAATAATTTGGCCGCGTGAAGTTGAGTATAAATAGATAAGTGAGCTTACAAGATAGCAGATTGCTATTCGCTGAAGCACGCCGGGAATTCTGATAGTTGCAAATGAAAAATTATGCTGCCATAATAATCCGAATGGAAAACCAGCTAGGAATAAACCAAGAAGAAAAATTATTGCCGAACGTCTCAAAACATTCAGCAGCAGATTCTTTTTAGAATCTCCTTTTGAAATTCTATTCGCAAAAGAGAAGGTCATTGCAACTCCAACAATCCATAAGAAGAAGGGAAATATCCAATCAGTAAATGTCCAGCCGCTCCATTCCGCATGTTCAAGCTGGGGATATATATGTTCCCATGAGCCGGGATTGTTTACGAGGATCATTCCTGCAATTGTGAAGCCTCTGAATGCATCAAGAGAAATTAATCTTTCGGATTTCATATAAATCCCTCTTCTGATTTTAAGTTATAAAAGACTCTTCGATAAATTACAATACTAAAATTGGCTGGATGAATTATAAACCAATTTACCTTCTATAAAAGTTTTTTCAACCTGATATTCGGAATTTAAAATTACGAGGTCAGCTTTATTTCCATTTTTGATCTGACCGATTTCATTTTCTAATCCTAAAAATTTTACCGGGTTGAGAGAGACAGTGTTCACTGCATCAATTAGACTGCATTGACATGTATAAATTAAATTTCGAATAGCCGTATCAAGTGAAAAAATACTCCCGACCAATTTTCCGTTATCCAGGTTTGCCCGGTCGTTTAACCGTTCGATTACTCTTTCACCAAGTTTGTAAATCCCTTCTTCAAGCCCCGTTACTGGAGAAGCATCGGATATGCAAACAATTCGATTTTTATTCTGTCTTGCTTTCCAAAAAGATTTTAAGGAAGCGGGATGTATATGGATTCCGTCGGCAATAATACTTACCCATATGTTTTCATTTGCAAATGCTGACCCCACAATACCAGGATCCTTGGAATTCATCTGAGACATAACATTAAACAAATGAATTACAATCATATTTTCTTCGTCAAGCACGTTTAGAAGTTCATTATGAGTTGCATTGGAATGCCCGATACCAATCTTTAATTTTTTCTTTAAAAGTTTTTTGATGATTTCCTTTGAGTTTTCAACTTCGGGTGCGATTGTAACAATTTTTGTGTAATCATTTATGTAATGATCAAAATCGATATCGCTTGCTTTTATAATTTCGGCAGGATCGTGTGCGCCTGTGCGTTCGGGATTTAATAAGGGGCCCTCATTATGGAATCCTAGAAATTTTGCTTTTCCATTGTAATTAAAATTCTCCACCATTTTGATCGAATGGAAATAATAAACTTCCAATCTGCTAGTTGGAATTGTAGCGCAAAAGGAAGTGGTGCCATATTTATAAATATTATCGGATACAACCTGGATCGCATCTTCATCGATTTTGAAATCTTTTCCGAATCCGCCATTTATTTGAATATCTACAAAACCAGGAGAAACATATTTTGTTGTGTCAATTAAAAAATCCGGTTTCTGAAAATATTTATTATCAAAAACCAATTCTTTAATGTACTCGTTACAAATTACCAATTGCCCATACTTAATTTGATCGGGTAAGACTAAATTCCCTTCGATTATAAATTTTGATTGTATGTTCATCTGTTTAGTTTGGCTTTCTTTAGATTTTCGTAAACTCTATCATGGAAATAACCATTCTCGAGATATTTATAGAGATTTAATCCGGGGCAGACTGTGTTTTTGGAGTAATCTTTGTGGCCGTGAATAGAATCAACAGGAACATTATATTTCATTGCAAGCCAGGTCATTGTATTTACAAGGGCATCAAGTTGAAATTCGTTTGGTTTTACTTCTTCAAAATTTCCAACTACTTCAATCAGGGCATGTCCGGCAGGATTGTATTCGGTATTTGTATCTCCGGCAAATTCAATGTTGCGGCCTTCATATACATTCCCTTTCAAGTCAATTATATAATGGTATGGAATATCAATCCAGTGTTTTTCGCGTCTCGACCAGTTCTGAAGATTTTTTAGATATTGAATTGGATCTTTGCCTTCAGGAAATGGTTCTCCCTGATGATGAAGTGTAATTTTTTTGATAACATGTTTTTTTGCTAAAGAATCTACTGCGGGAGTTCCGCCCCATTGTTTAACTGTAATTATTTTGCTCTCAAAATCACTAGATGAAAATTGATTTAACGCTGAGCATCCTTGAAGGATTAAGATAATTGAAATAAAAACAGGCAAAGATAAAAACTGTTTAAAATTTTTCAACGGATTATTTCCTTAATCAGATGATATGAATCGATTGATTATTGTTGTCATCCAAAGAATAATTACAACTGCTAAATTAATATCTTCAATGTTCTTATTCCTCTTTGATTTAATGATAAATAAGATTAATTGTTTCCTCTTGTTTTCAGAATATTCTTTTTTGTTAAAGTAAATTTCTTATTTTGGAAATAGAATGTAATTCTAGTCGTATAGGTTAATCGGTTTGCTACGCGCCAGAAAATTTTATTTAATAGAAAGCAATCATTGGAAATAAATTGAGTATGCTGCGAAAATATAGTTGTGTTTTTCTCTTTGCCTTTTGGGGATTACTCATTCCTAAAATAGAAGCAAAAGAAAACGATAAATCAAATTTGATTTTAATATCGAAATCGGGAATTGCTCATCAAGCTAAAGACGATCTCAAATCGTTTCATAAAAAGCTTAAAAAGAAACTTAATAAATCAGAGCAGCTTGTAATTGTAACAACGAAAGATTGGGATGAAACAGAAGGAACTCTTTCTTATTACCAAAAAGAAAAATTTTCATGGAAATTAATAGCTGAGAAGATTCCTGTTGTTATTGGGAAAAGAGGTTTGGGATGGGGAAGCGGGCTAATCGATTTTCCCAAAGTAACTGGGCCAAATAAAAAAGAGGGGGATGGAAAATCACCTGCAGGTTTGTTTAAACTTTCGTCAGCTTTTGGCTATTTGCCCCGCGACAGTGTTAGGTGGATTAAACTTCCGTACCTGCAGTCTACTGAAAGTGTGGAATGTGTAGATGATTCGATTTCAAATTACTACAATAAATTAGTTGATACTAATACAACAAAAAAAGATTGGAAAAGTTTTGAAAGAATGAAACTCAGAAGTAATCTTTATAAGTATGGAATTTTTATTGAGCACAATTCCCATCCGGTTGTTAAAGGGGGCGGATCATGTATCTTTTTCCATATCTGGTCTGAAAATAAAACTCCAAGTACAGGCTGCACAACTCTTTCAGAAAACAAATTAATAGAACTTTTGAAGTGGTTAAGTCCCGGCAAAAATCCAACGTTATTGCAGCTTACCAATGAGGAATTTGAAAAAATCGCTTACCTGGTTAGGTAAACAATTTTTTTGTTTGTATTCAATACTGATTATTTTGAAATGTTATTTAAGTAATACTAACTTTTTTGTTTGATAGAATGATCCTGCCTGCAATCGATAAAAATAAACACCGCCTGATAAATTAGATCCATCGAATCTTACAGAATATATGCCGGGCAATTTGTTTTCGTTAACTAATGTTATGATCTCTTGACCAAGTGCGTCGAAAACTTTTAGACTCACAAATTCACTTGAATTAATCTGGTATTTAATCGTTGTGGTCGGGTTAAACGGATTTGGATAGTTCTGGAATAACTCAAATGAAGACGGGAGAACTGAGTTTTCGACCGCAACAATATTGCTTGTTGGGTAAAACGTATATGCAACACCGCCTTTATTAAACCATGCCTGAGATAAACTTGTTTTATCATAAACATATGATTGACCGTATGATTTTGCGGGGTCGTGCACTATCGGTTTACCATCAATTGTGAATCCTGCGAGCATCAATAAGTGACCGGTGTATAATGGCTGTCCGATTGACATTGCAATTCTTCCCCCATTCTCTAAAATCTTTTTTGCTTCACTCCATGTCCGGTATCTTGTAACAGAACCGTCAAGACCAAATTCAGCAGCATTTTGAACAACCCTTGGCCAAATTCCAAACATTTTGAAGTAGGGGTCGTATGTTGATAATGCAAACTGATAAGGATCAACTGAAATGTTGTAGCTTCGTAAAATCATTGATACGGTGGTCGGTGAGCATATATCCGGACCGATTTTAGAATCAACACCAATCTGGTAAATAAAACTAGTCGGAATAAAAATAGCTGAAGGATTATCATTAACAATCTGGGAAATATTTACATTGCTCGTTGTTCGGGAATCGCTAACGTAAAATCCAAGTTTATAAATTGTTGGTGAAACTGATGAAAGTAAAGTACGGCTAAGAATTACTTTAAACTGCCATTTGGTTTGATACGAATTTAGTTTAACATTATCATAATCAATATATCCGCCCGTATAACTTGTAGATCCATAATCGGCCCAAATATTTTTTTGCCAGTAACCAACAGTCAGCCAGGGGGACCAATCATTGTTATAAGGAAATCTCATCTGAACTTTAAAGCCACAATCTCCATTGGCTTTTCCATTCCATGATGGCAGGCCCTGATTGAACGGATTTGGAGACGATTGTTCTTTTAAAATGAAATAACCTTCAAGTGAATTATCCTGCAGTGCGATGGATTTGCCATCATCGCTTAATTTAATTCCCTCACTATATACTATTTTGGCTTTTATGGAGTCAATTCTTAAAACAAAGTTCTGATCCGGATAAATCTGTGCATTCAAATGATTGAATAAAAGACAGGTCAGAAAGAAAAATGAGTATAGTAGTTTTCGATTTATCATGTGATTGTAATTGCCTTTCAAAAAGTATTCTGGATTTGGAAAAAGCCTGTTCGACAACAGTTGCTTAGTTTATTTTGAAAAACCACCTAATTTAAATTAACTAAATATTTGCTATAACCTAAAAAAAAAGTATATATTCAAAAAAGGATTTTCTGTTTTGGATTAAAAAGTACCAGAATTACTATTAATTCTGGTTTGAAAATAATATTCTACTAAAAAATTGAAACAACCCATTTGTGTAGTACTATAGAAAAAAGAATAGATATCTTCATTTTAAATGGAGTAATAATTTTTTTAATAAATGCTTCATCAACACTTCACTTTCTGATATTTCAATAAAAGATAAATACATTCATAAAATAAAAGGAGCTATTCATGAAGAGAATTTCTTACCTTACAATATTGTTCTCGTTATTTTTTATTGTGCAGATTCAGGCTCAGTTATTTACACGTACTGCAGAAATTAAAGAGCCTTCAGGTAAAGAAGCTGGTTTTGGAAATATAATTGCAGGTGTAGATTTTGACGGAGATAAAAAACCTGAAATTTACGTCTGTAATACAAATATGGTTGATAGACCATATGAGTTAATTCCAAGACTTTATAAATTCGAACTCAATTCAAATACAGGAAAATGGGATTCTGTATGGTGTGCAACAGCACCATTAACTGCTCAAAATACCTGGCCTGCTTTATCCTATGGTGATCTTGACAAAGATGGCAGACCCGAAATTTACTGGGGTGTTGTTAATTATAGTCCATATCCAGACGTAGCCAGAATTCTTGTATATGAATATCCAGGCGATAGAAGTGATAATATGGGTGTAGCTGATGGTCTTGGTGGATTTATGCCAAATGCTTCTACCGATATTGTCGCTGGAACAGGTTTAAATATTAGACCGATCCGTTTTGTGATTTCCGACCCCGATGGTGATGGAAAAAATGAATTAATATTTTGTGATCGACAGGGAACCATGCATTTGGGAGTTTTAGGAGTTGATGACATTCCTAATCTTGGCGGGGGCAAAGAAAAATGGACTGTAAAATATTCCGGACAAACAGAAACTGCATTTGGAACTTCTAGCAAATATGATGTTGCTGTTCTAAACGGAGTAATATATGTATTTGATAGTGCGGGAAAAGTTTATAGTGTTAAATACACAAATAATGCATGGAAGTTGCTCAAAACACAGACAAGTATGACTGCAATCGGGTCATTTAAAGGAACAAAAGTAGTAGATATTGATAAGGATGGTAAAAATGAAATATTATTGGCAGATTGGTTTAATAATGCAAAGGGAGCAGGCGCAAAAGTATGGTTGTTGCAACAAGGTGCGGATACCCTTAAGGCATCACCTTTAGTTGATTTTGAACCATTGGGTGCTGTTCGTTTGAATGGTGCCGATGCTGGAGATCTTGATAATAATGGTAAGCTTGATTTTGTTTGCGGTGCTAGGTATGATGCAAACAATTCGAAAAAAGTGCCAATATTCAGAATGGAATACCAAAGTGGTGATATTACATTGCCTGCAAGTTATACTGCTTCAGTAATTGATTCTGCATACTGGACAAAAAATGGTGATATGGATGTTGTTACAGTAGCCAATGTTGATGGCGATCCTGAAGCTGAAGTACTATACACACAGGGTTATACAAGAAGCAATGCAAGTGATGAACGCATGCCGTTGATTGTTCTTGATAAAAAATATACCAAAGTTGGAATTCAAAAAGAAAATAATGGAATTCCTTCACAATTCTACCTTGAGCAGAATTATCCGAATCCATTCAATCCAAGTACAGAAATTAAATTCGGAATTAATCAAACATCAAATGTAACTCTAAAAGTTTACGATATTCTTGGTAGAGAAATAGCAAATCTGATTAATAACGAACTTTTGAACTCCGGTTCATATAGTTTTAAATTCAATGCTAATACTTTATCCAGTGGAGTATATATTTATACACTCAGTGCTGGCAGTAATTCTGTTTCAAGAAAAATGCAACTGTTGAAATAAGTTATTCATTCCAGAAGGGTTTTATGAAATTTATTCCGAAGAATGAATTTCTGAGACCCTTCTTTATTTATGCAGCTATGATTTAATTCAGTGCCTGCTTTAATTCGATTTTATACATTTAATTTTGTTTCTGAGGTAACGATGAAAAAATTTTTACCTTCACTTGTTTTGTGTTCGCTTTTACTCTCATCTGCTTTATCTCCGGTTTTTGGCGGAGTGACTGGAAAGATCGCCGGTAAAGTTTCAGATTCTGAATCAAAGGAAGCATTAATTGGTATCACAATAATGATTCAAGGGACATCAATTGGGGCTGCCACAAATACTGATGGCTTTTATGTAATAAATAATATTGAACCGGGTTTATATACTCTTTCATTCAGCGGTGTCGGTTATCAAAAAAAAATTGTTACTAACGTTCGTGTATCCAGCGATTTTACAACAACAATAGATGTTTCTCTTGTAACAGAAGCTGTTAGCATGAACGTAATTGTTGTTCAGGCAGAAAAACCATTAGTCAGAAAAGATTTAACATCATCTCAAACATCAATTGATGAAAGCCAGATTAAATCTTTGCCGGTTGAAGGAATTAGTCAGATACTTGCACTTCAGGCGGGAATTACAAAAGGTTCCGGCGGTGAATTGCATATACGCGGAGGCCGGTCCACTGAAATTGCTTATAATGTTAATGGGGTGTCGGCAACAAATCCTTATGATTTTGGCAGAACAGTTCAGATCTCTACAAATGCAGTGCAGGAATTATCTGTAGTCAGCGGAACATTTAATGCAGAATATGGTAATGCACTTAGCGGTGTGGTTAATACTGTTACTAAGGAAGGATCTTCCAAATACAAAGGTACGTTTTCATATTATACCGGAGATCAAGTCAGCAACGCTTCGGATGTGTTTTTAAATATTGATAAAATTAATCCTTTCAATAATCAGGTTTATGAAGGAACATTTGGCGGACCGGTTCCATTGCTTGAAGACCATTTTACATTTTTTCTTTCTGGTAGATATAATAATGATAAAGGATATCTTTACGGAATAAGACAACACACAGTATTTGATTCATTGTCGAGAGATCCGCTGCTTGCAAACGTTTTAAAAATTGCAGAGACTGGAGATAATCAAATTGTTTCAATGAATCCCAGTAAAGATTTTAATTTTACTGGAAAGATTACATATAAACCGATATCAAACATTAAAATAAATTATGATGTAGTATTTTCAAATTCCGATTATCAATCATACTCACATAATTATAAATATAATCCGGATGCTAATTATCACAGATATCAATGGGGCTTAATTAATTCGCTTGAATACAGACATGCAATAAGTAATTCGACATTCTTTTCTTTGAAGGGATCTTATAGTGTCTATGATTTTAAGAGATATTTATATGCTTTACTTGATGCCTCTGGCAATGAAGTTTCCTTTAACCCTGAAATGAGTCTTACTGGACTTCACGCGGATCCACGATACCAACCGGAAGACAAGGCAACAAGTTATAGCTCCTATACATTTATCTCGGGCGGAACTCAGCCTGAACATTTTTACCAGCGTTCTTACACAACCGAATTGAAATTTGATCTCACTAGCCAGATTAACAACCAGCATGAAGTTAAGTTTGGTGCTAAAAGCGAGTGGGATAAACTAGATTTTGTTTTTTTTGAAGTTCTAAGAGATAGAAATAATTATCGCACACCAACAATTCCTGATCCTGTAAATCAAAAAGGTTCAATAGATATTTATTCTAGAACTCCGAAACAATTTTCCGGTTATGTTCAGGATAAAATGGAATTTGAGAGCATGATATTGAATGTGGGAATTAGAGTTGATTATTTTAATTCCAACGCGCTGTATGCACCTGATCCATTTAAGCCCACTGAAAATTTGATGCAGGCTGAAGGTAAGTGGACTGTAAGTCCGAGGCTTGGAATATCTTTCCCGATTACAGATAGAGGCATAATTCATTTTTCATACGGGCATTTTTATCAATTGCCACCTTACACTTATTTGTTTACAAACCCTGAATTTGAAGATATTGCCGCTTTGCCTGTTTATGGAAATGCAAATCTTAATCCGGAAAAAACTGTTACTTATGAAATAGGATTACAGCAACAGTTAACTGAAAGCACTGCGTTTAATGTCACCGGATTTTATAAAGATGTAAGAGATTTGCTGGCTTTACAGCAAATAAGAATTAGCAGTAATTCGATTTATGACAAGTATGTAAACAAGGACTATGGCAATATAAAAGGTATTACGTTCTCTCTAACTAAACGAAAATTAGCGGATGATCTTTTAAGCGCTTCGTTGGATTATACATTTCAGGTTGCTGAAGGAAATGAAACAGGTGCCGATGCTTTCTTCCTTGATTTATTATCTGGCCGACAGAGTGAAAAAGTTCCTGTGCCTCTTAATTGGGATCAATCTCACACACTTAATGGTGTTATTTCATTCGGTAAAGAAGATGATTGGAATTTAACAATAACTGCATCATTGAGTTCGGGACTCCCATACTCGCCGCAGCTTTATGAACAGCAGATTTATCTAAGGTCCAACAGCGGAAGAAAACCTTTATATACAAATGCGGATCTTTTATTTGATAAAACTTTATCGCTGTTTGAGAACACAACTTTAGTATTGTTCCTTAAGGTATTCAATTTGTTTGATACACGTAATGAGCGATTTGTTTATGATGATACGGGACGAGCGCTTTATTCATTGGAAGAAACAATGGGCGGTCCTCAGGCGACAAATGATATTTCAAAAAAATATTCTGCAATCAAATCGGCGACAGAATATTTCAATAGACCAAATTACTATTCGGCACCAAGAGAAGTGAGACTCGGTTTCACTATCGCGTTTTAATGAATTTTATGGAGTAAATTTATGCTGAGATCTAAAATAATTTACCTGGGTGTTTTTACATTAACTTTTATTTTTCTTGCGCATTTATCTTATGCTCAATCGGAGGCAGTAAAACAAAAAAGGTTGAATGAACATCAGGCAATAAGTGATTTTATAAAAGCTAAGCTAGCTACTGCTCCTGTTAACAATTTCAATTCCAACTCTTCGTCTGAAAAATATTCTTTACAAAGCGGATTACGCAAAACACTTGGAGAAAAAGATAGAAAATCATTCTTCATGAACGGGAATAATGTTTCTGTTGAGATTGAAAATTATGGAGGCATTGCACCCGGTTATGGAGGCATTCGCGAAATAACAAATCTTATCTGGCACGATGCACCTTACATTTTTCAATTTTGTCCAATCGTAGGCGCATCAGTTAAAGATACAACGGGAAAAAGAATTCACATCATTACTGATGCAATGAATGATTATGACAGAACCGGATTAAGAGATATTGATCCTGCAACAGGACTTAAATGGCAATGGCAGCCTCTGCCTGGTTATGCAGATCCTAATCAATCATATATGGCTTCTAATCCTGCATTCGATTCTGATCGAGACGGAAAACCTGATAGCTGGCCAAGAGATTGGTATAATCAAACTTTGGGTCAGTACGTTTGGCCGGGTTATCTTGTTCAGGGTGAAAACAATGCTGATCTTGAAGCATACTGGGCAATGGATGACAGAGACAATAAAGAATTTGGTTACCTTCCATTCAAAAATGATAAATCAAGAAAAGGTCTTGGTGTTCAAATTGATGGACGTGCTTTTCAGTGGAGCAATTCGCTGGCATCCAATGCAATATTTTTTGTCTGGTCTATAACAAACGTAAGCGATAAAAATTTAGATTCGGTTATGTTTGGAATTTACGGCGATCCTGATATCGGCGGTGCTGATAATAAAGATGATAATGGATTATTCATTTCACCTTTTGATACCAAAATTCCATTGTATGCACGCAACATGGTTTATTTCTGGGAT
>DAIEQP010000173.1 GCA_027347805.1 Ignavibacteria bacterium
CTTTCCTTCTCTGAAACAGGAGCCGATTCGATGTTAGTCTCTTCATCAGAATTTTCTATATCATTAATAGGCAAAATTTCAGACAAATCATTTTCATTTGATTCAGGTTTCTCTTCTAAATTAAATGATTGTAAAGAAGAATTTGTTTCGATTTCAAGATATTCATCTTTAGCGGAAGTATCATTCAGCAAATCATCTATCGATAATTCCTGGGTTTTGAATTCACCGGATGGATCAAATAATCCATCATCAAAGATTGGAGATGCATTGTTTTGTATTTCCGGGGATGATTCGAGGCGTTCCTCATCTTCATTAGAAAAATCATCAGTAATCTGAAAATTATTTTGAGCAAGAAGCTGCTTTAAAAAATCTTCTGTGGAATCTGTATCAATCTTATCATTTGAATCAGGTTCATTATTTAAATCTTTCAAATGTTCTTGAAGATTAACAGCCGAGTCAAGCTCATCTTCTTCAGATGGAAATGATTCTTCCCACAAATTGAAATTTGGTATCTGATCAGATTCAGAAATTAATTCTCTTACCCTTTCCTCAATAGATTTCCTTAAAAGAGCAAAGGATGTTTCGGTATCATGATCATTATCCAGCAAAGGCAATAAAGGTTTACCAACACTAATGCTGAATACCTGCGAATCAAAATCGATTTGGTTTTTTATACGGGGATAAACATCAATTGTTAAGTATAAAGTGCGTGCTTCTTTAGTAAAATCTTCTGGCAAACTAGAAAATTGAATCTGCTGGATCTGTTTGGTCTTTGGATTAGTAGTTTTTATCTGGAAAAAACCGACACGAGGCACTTTAAGAGTGATACCCTCAGTTAAAATTTCCGATACGCACTCAGTAAACACTTCAAAAGCAAGTTCATTCTGAGAAACGGAAACTCCTAAAACCTCAGCAACTCGTTTTCTTAATTCGGCTAGATTCATTTCCTCACTGGTTTTTACCAGCGATAATCAATCCCGACCAGATAGTCGAATGGCTTACGCTGGTATCCTTTCCATACAAAGTTACTTCTATTCAAGATGTTTTGAAAGTCCCCTGTGATTTTAATCCCATGAATTAATTCGAACGAAACCGATGCAAATATGTTATGATAATCTTCCAGCTGGTTTGTATTAAGTCTGTTTGTGTAAACGTCCATGCAGGATTCATAACCAACTTTTACTCCTAATCCAAAATTGAAGTCATACGAATAATAGATCATTGAGTTCATCTTCGGATGATAAGGAATCGCAAATCCGTTTGCATCAGTATCATCCTGATATGAAAACTCTCCATAAAATGTTCCCAAATCACCCGGATGATATTGCAGAGTTAATTTACCATTTATTAAACCGGCATCATTCAATACAAGTATATCAAATATTCCAGCATTAGTTATATCATCGTAATAGATAAAATTATCTGCCTTAGAATAATTGAAGCTGAGATTAACTAGAAATGTTTTTTGAAACTCATAAGTTAATGAGCCGGTAAAACTTGTATTATATTTTGTGAAGCAGTTTGGAATAGTACCAACCGAAGAATATAAATTCTGATCAAGAATATTCCTGTTAGTTAAGAATGCTACACGTGGTTTGTATTCAAATCCAAGAAGAAAACCTTTTGCAAATTGAAAACGAAGAGAACCGAATGGGGAAAATAAATCGCTATTGCCGCCGGTATGGAATACGATTCCCCCTTTTAGCTGCAAGGAATTAGAAATATTCGCGCTTAAATAACCTTCTCCCATCAGGGAAGAAAAGCTATCTGATGGGAACAAATCACTCTTAAATTTCTGGATTGAATAATCTGCATCAGCTCCGAGTGAAAAATAATCCATCTTAAATTCAAGAAGCCCATTCCCTTTTATTGTAAACTCACTCAGATTATTTTCATTAAGTGAAAGATAATTCGCGCTGATTCCGAATTCAGAATTTAAAAATCGGTTATAATTATTCGAAAACTTGAATTGAGCGTTACCGTTGTTGCTTTCTCTAATTTGGGCGGGATTTGCCGAACAAAACATTTTGTATGAATCGCGCCAATATGTTGCATCAACTGATATTTTTGATCCGGGTAAAAAATCCGCACGTGTACTTGTAAAGAAGTCATGAATCATATTAAACCCGGAATTATTATATCCGGAATTCGGAATATATTCGGTTGTATTCACTCCCCAGAGTTTAGCGCTGAATAAATAATTTTCGTAGCTCTTAGATAAATTTAATTCACCTATTGGAAGAGTGTATTTGCCAACCTTAACATTTAGATTTCCTGAAAATACTTCATTCGATGTTTTAATATCCGGCAATATCGATACCGGTTCAGAAGAAAGCAATAAAGGAAGCTCTTCGGGAGAATATTGTGGAGTAAAAAATTCCTGCGATAAAATTGAAATTAATTCCGGTTTGGGTTTTTGGGATGCCTGAACATCTGCGCTTTGTCTTCCGGTTATAACGAAATCCGGTAATTCAATATTCTGCTGCTGGGAAAAAACTTCACCGGTAACCATCAGTGCAACTGCAAACAATAATTTCTTCATCATAATCCTCTCAGTTTCTTCTTTGCTTCTGCGCTGTATTCATCATCTTTATGTTTGGACAAAACAGATTGATACATTTCCTTTGCCTGCTTTTTGTCTTTCATTTTAACAAAGCAGTCTCCAAGTTTTAACAAAGATTTTGTATACCACTCATCATAACCAGCAAAAATTGAACGAGTTCTCACAAATGCAGTTATTGCCTCTTGAATATTATTCTGGTTGAAAAGGGAAAGTCCATAATAGTATTGAGCTTCAGCGCCAATATCATCAACTCTTTTTTCAGCAATTTCCTTCAACAAATTTTGTGCTTTATCATTATTATTCCTCTGCACTTCAATTTTTCCTAAAGCGACTTTTGCTTTAATCGCAAAAAGTGAATTCTCTTCAAAAGAAATTATCTGCTGGAAAGTACCGACTGCATCATCCTGGTTTCCGGAAATAATCTGGTTCTCTCCTTTCATAAACAAGAGTTCTGAAATTCGGTTTGAAGTTGAATTGGCTGCTATACATTCTTCCAAAATTTTAAAGACTTCATCAAACTTCTTTTTAGCAGAATAAAGTTTTGACAATTCAATTGTTGCCGATATTCCAATTTCAGTCTTAAGTGAATTTTTTCTTGCCAGTAAATAATTCGGGATTGCCTCATTTTCATTTTTCAGATTAACCATACTTTTGGCAATCCAGTAATATGCATTTGGGACAAGTGAACTGTTTGGGTAGCTTGAAAGAAACGACTTATAAGCTTTTACTGCCTGGTCATATTTTGCAATGCTATAATATAAATCGCCCTTCTTAAAAAATATTTCGTCGGAATATTTTGAGGAAGGATTCTTTACAATAAAATCGTCTATAAACGAAATTGCGCTTTCGGGCTGTTCTTTTGCCACATATGAATATTGAATACCATTTACCGCATCAAAAATATATCTGGTATTTGGAAACTGATCGAGAACTTTTGAATAGAAAATAATTGATGAATCATAGCTGGCTTCATTAAAGTATGCGTCACCAATTGAATAAAGCACAATCGGAACTAATTCACTCTTTGTATACCTGTCCAGCAATATTTTGTAATTATGAATTGCCGAGCTGAAATTATTCTGCTGAAAATCTATCCACCCAATTACATACTGGGATTCATCGAGATATTTTGATTTCGGAAATCGTTTCTGCAATTGGTCAAAAGTATTTTTTGCTTCATCGGATTTGCCAGCTTTAAAAAGTGCCTGCCCGTACTGATAGAATGCCTGGTCATTATCAAGAGAATTTTTATCCTTCGCAAAAAGTTCTTTATAAATTCCGGCGGCTTTATCAAAATTTTTAGTGCCGAAGTAACTATCAGCCAGCCTGAGTTTTATCTCATTTAATTTCGGATCCTCTTTATATTTATTTATATAATTAATGAACGATTGAATTGCATTCGAAAAGTCCTTCAGATTAAAATAAGAATAAGCTTTGCCGATTAATGCCTGCTTTAGCAATTGTTCGTTTGAAGATTTTATCGTGTTATAATTTTTCAATGCAGGGCTGTATTTACCTCTTGCGAAATAAATTTCCGCCAAATAGAAATTTACTTTATCGCTTTCAAATTCTTTGCTGTGGTTTTTCAACTCCAAAAGATTTGTTTCTGCATTTTCAAAATCATTAAGGAAAAATTGCGCTACTCCCAATCCGAGAATAACCCTGTTCTTCAAATCAATTTGTTCGGGTTTTAATCTGGCAGCCTCATTGAAATATTTTTTTGCATCATCGTAACGTTTTGCATTTAGTCTTATTTCACCCAGCATTGTATATGCTTTTACTTTCACATTCTTATCGGGAGAAAGAGTAGCATTGAGAAGAGCAGCATCAGCATTATTTGAATTACTTTGTGCAACAAAAACAGCCCCGCGTCCTAATTGAGCTTTGGCAGTTAATCTATGCCCCGGGTATTTACTCACAAATTCCGAAAAAATATTTTCAGCAGTTTTTGAATCGCCCGAATATCTTTTGCATTCACCGCTCCAGAACAGTGAAAGGATCTTTATCGAATCGTTTGCTGTCTCAGCTAGATTTTTAAACTCGGAATATGCATCCGCATACTTTCCCAGTTGAAATTTTACCCATGCATTGCTGAATGCAACTTTATTTGTAAACTGCAAATCTGAAGAACCATTTAATAATTCTCCAAATATTTTAGATGCATCATCATACTCTTTGAGCATTGCATGGCAGTTGGCCAGATAAAACTTTGCCAGGTTTAAATCATCCGGCGGCAGTCTCTTGATTTCCTGATCAGTTAATTCAAGTATTGCATTGTCATAATCTTTCAGATTGTAGTAACAGATTCCTATTCTAAGCTGAGCTTTAGGGGCAAGATCACTTTGCTTATAATATGTAAGAAGTTCATCATAATTTGTAACCGCGCTGTTAAAATCGTTCAATTTCTCAAAAACTTCTGCAAGGGAGTAAATTGAATTAACAATAAAATTATTTGTTTTCTTATTTGATATCGCTTCCCTGAAATTTTCTTCGGCTTCCAGAAATTTGTTCTCGATTGCAAATGCTTCACCAATCCAATAATATGCAGAACCCTGATATTCAGAAAAAGGATATTCCTTTATTAAGGAGAACAATCTTTCCCTGGCTTTCCTGTATTCACGTTTGGAGTAATAAATTGTACCAAGTTTGTAATATGAAACCGGTCGGAAATTTGAAGCTCTGAATTTTTCGATTAGAAGTTCAAGTTCAACTGCAGCGCCATCAACCTGGTCAATATTAAGCAAGCAATCGGCTGAATAATAATATGACGCCGCAAGAATCGACTCATCGATATTTGAGTTACTCTTGAGTTCATTAAAATAATTCAGGGCAAGTGAATAATTTTTATTTGAGTAAGCATCCATCGCAAGCGAATACTTATCGGAGCTATTTTGCGCATTGATTGTAACCAAACAAATGCTTAATAGTAGGAGAATTTTTTTCATAATCAGGCAATAATATTTTTTAGAATGAGTATCACAATAATTCCGGCAATTCCACTTAAAAAATTCACAGCATCATTATTCATCCATTTAAGACCTCGATGATAGTCTGCATTCATTCCGCAGTGAATATCTTTCTCTGTAATTTTATTGCACACGTTGCACTTATTTTGAGACTGCACAGTAGCACCGAGATAACTATCGAACAGACTGCCAAAAACACCGGCAAATATTATCAGCACCAGGTAATTACCAGTATGAAGCGTGTTCCAATAAATTCCGGAAAGAGAAATAGTAAATGAACCTAACACCGCTCCAAATGTTCCTATAAGTGAGATACCGCCCGATATACCCTGCTCAACCAGTTTGAAATTCAGAATATTATAAGTCAATGTCCTTTTCCAGGTTCCAATTTCCGTAGCCCAGGTATCCGCACAAACAGCACTCAGAGAAGAAAGATAAATAAGGTAAAAAAGTTCATCGGGATGAATAGCATTAATAATTACAAGGATTCCACCAATTCCGCCGTTAGCAAGAACCTGCATATGATCTCGCACGCCGCTTTTTTCAAAATAAAGTTCAACCTCTTCATTTCTTTTCTTTCTAAACTTTGAAAGCAGACTTGATAAAATAAAAAATGTGAGTATTGGAACACTCCATTTAATTCCACCCAGACTAAAAATTACTCCTGCAAGCAGAAACGTTGCAATTGAACCGCTCTTTGTTAAAAATCGTACCCGGAATGAAATAAAAGCAATAAGGAAAGCAAAAGAGAATCCAGCAATAAAATTCAGAACCATAGGATTAGAATTGAACAACAATAGTGCTCCATTTTAATTTGCATCATTCACTGCAAAATTAATGAATTAAAAGCTCTGCTTAAAATTTGGAAGGGAGAAATATCAGGTAAAAATTATTGAATACTACTTCTAAGGATACTTAAGAAATTTTAATAGATGAAGGATCGAAT
>DAIEQP010000188.1 GCA_027347805.1 Ignavibacteria bacterium
AAGAAAAGGAAGCTGAGGAAAAAGTTAAATTATCGCTTGAAAAGGAAAAAGAATTAAGCGAGCTAAAAACAAAATTCATTTCAATAACATCTCACGAATTCCGAACTCCTCTTACCTCTGTTTATTCATCGGCACAATTAATTGAACGGTACGGTAAAAAGTGGAGTGATGAAGAACATCAGAAACATATTGATAGAATCAAAAAATCTGTTAAATATTTAACCCGGCTTTTAGACGATGTTCTCACAATCAGCCGTGCTGAAAGCGGTAAAATTAAATTTGAGCCAAAAAAATCCGATCTTGCCAAGTTATGTTCAAATATAGTTGATGATATTAAACTGCAGTTAACTGATAAACATGATTTCAAATTTTCCATACAATTAAATAATAATTACAGTTATATTGACGAAAAACTTATAACTTTTATTTTAATAAACTTACTATCGAATGCTATTAAATATTCGATTAACGGCGGACAAATCAGATTGGATATTAGTGAGGAATCCGGAGAAATAATATTTAAAATTGCAGACCAGGGTATTGGCATTCCACTTGAAGATCAATCCCAACTTTTTGAACCATTTAATAGAGCTAAGAATGTTGGAAACATAAGCGGGACCGGACTGGGAATGTCGATTGTAAAACGTTCAGTAGATATGCATCACGGCAGTATTGCTTTTGAAAGCAAAGAAAACATAGGAACAACATTTACTGTAAGAATTCCAATAAAAAGCGAATACAATTATGAGCAAGATACTGTTGATTGAGGATCAGGAAGACATTCTTGACGATTTAAAAACTTTGTTGTCTTCCGAAAATTTCAATGTTTATACAGCAGCAACCGGCGAAAACGGTGTGGTCCTGGCAAAAAGCTACCAGCCGGATTTAATAATTTCCGATATAATGCTTCCCGGTATTGACGGTTATCAGGTTTTCACATTATTAAAAGATGATGAAAAAACCGCGCACATTCCTTTTATTTTTTTAACTGCAAAAGTCGAGAGACAAGATTTGAGAAAAGGAATGGGACTTGGAGCCGATGATTACATTTTTAAACCGTATGATGCTGACGATATTTTAAAAGCCATCAAAACTCGGCTTATGAAACATGCGGCAATAAAAGAAAAAATTATTCATACGCTTAAACATGCACCGGTTCACAATTCAAATCATAAATTAGAAATTACAGACAGCATATATATTTCTCACAATAAATCAAACATTCCCGTGAAGCTTGAAGAAATTGTGTGCGTACGTGCCGAGAATCAGTACAGCAGCATTTTATGTTCAAATAATAAAACTTTTTTAATCAGGAAATCATTAAGTGAGTGGCAGGATACTTTACCGGAAAATTATTTTATAAGGATTCATCGGGCAGCAATTATTCATTCAAAATTTGTTAAGTCAATTGATAAAATTCCCGATAAGAATTATGAAGTAACAATGGAATATTTAACTGAGCCGTTAGAAGTTTCACGCACTTATGTGAAGAATTTCAAAAACATTCTTCTGCGCAAATAACATGCGGTTTACAATGAAAACATTGGTAGTTACAACAAATTTATTGTAGAATATAAATATTGTTACGATACTTTCGGATAAAATATCAGAGAATAAAATGACTAAAATATTATTAGCTGAAGATGATTTCGAAATCCTTGATAATATAAAAACATTTTTGGAAGATGAAGGTTTTGAAGTAGTTACTTCGCAAAACGGACACGAAGCGATACACAAATTAAGAACATTTGTTCCCGACTTAATCATATCCGACATCATGATGCCTGAAATGGACGGTTATGAATTATTCTCTGAAGTCAAAAAAGTATTCACACTGCACTCCATTCCATTCATTTTTTTAACTGCCAAAGCAGACCTTCATTCAATCCGCGGAGGGATGATGCTTGGCGCAGATGATTACATTACAAAACCATTTGAATTCAAGGATCTTCTAAAAGCAATAAAAATCAGAATCGATAAAAACGATTCGCTTAATACAAAAATAGAAAACATGAAAAACCAGATAAGCATGTATTTACCGCATGAATTAAGAACTCCCCTGGTTGGCATTCTTGGTTTTTCAAACATTATTAAATCCGAAATTGAAGAATTAAACAAAGCTGATATTTATGACATGGTAGACAAGATTGAACTATCCGGACGAAGACTTCTTACTATCATTGAAAAGTTTTTGAAATTAGCCGACCTGGAACCATTTGTCCATTACGAATTCAAACCAGAAGAATCATCTCAAAGAATTGATGATGCTATTTTTGAAGAAATAATTGCGAATCATTTTAATATGAAGGAGAGAAAAAAATATATACAACTTCATATACAACATGAAAAGTTAAAAATTCCTTTCCGACATCTTCAAACCATATTAACTGAATTACTTGAAAACGCAGTGAAATTTTCAAGCGATAAATCCACTATTGAAATTACCGGAAAAAAACATGAAGACACGTATTCAATCGAATTTTTAGATCAAGGCATTGGAATGACAAAAGATCAAATAAATAAGATCGACTATTTTCAGCAGTTCAACCGGAATATTAGGGAACAACAGGGTAATGGAATAGGGTTAATACTAGTAAAAAAAATTCTGAATTTAGTCGGAGGATCGCTTAAAATCGAAAGTGAAATAAACAAATTTACCCGCGTAACTGTTTGGCTTAAATTATCCTGATTCTTGTGATTTTGTATCTTTTATCACTCAAATTCTTGAAGTGTGAGAATTGACCCGCCCGAATTTCAAGACTCAATCCAATTAAAAGTCTTTCTAAATGGTTTTGCCTGCATCTTACATCAGCTAATTACCTTTTTACAACATTAATTACCAACATCTCCTGCCGGCTTTCGATAGTTACAGTGAAATAATTAATTATCGTGAGTAAAGCAGCCACAATGAGAATTTCTTTTCACATATACAGAAGATTAAAAAGTTTATTAAGACGCTTTATTGATCTAGAACAATATTCAAAGGATACGGAATTTTATATCAACTGCTTAAACAAACTAGATTGTGAATCCGAATTAAAATCCGAGTGGTTAACGAAGTTAAAAGAGTGCAACACAGCTCTCTGCGAAACAAAAAAAATTGTTATAGAAATCACCGAAAATTTCAAGTGGAGTCACAACGAGCTTATTTTTTTTGATACAAACAATGCAGACAAAATCAATAAACCCGAAGAACAACAAAACACAAGACAACCATTATCAAATTTTATGATTGACTGTAATGGACGCTTGATTAAAACCAAAAACTTATTATGAATAAAATTAACCGGAGTGTTAAATGAATACTGCCAGTGTTCAAAGAAACGAATCTCAGGAATTGCTTCAGCTCGTAAGTTTTCATATCGAAGAGGAAGAATATGGAGTTGATATTCTTAATGTCCAGGAAATCATCAAGTGTGTTCCAATTACAAAAGTTCCCAATTCGCCAGAATTTGTTGAAGGAGTAATCAATCTCAGAGGAAGAGTAATTCCGATTCTTGATTTAAGATACAGATTTGGTTTTGCTAAAAAAGAAAAAACCAAAGACACGAGAATCATTGTCGTTGAAACTAGAAACAACACTGTAGGATTTATAGTGGACGCTGTAAACGAAGTTTTGAGAATTTCGGCAAACATAACGGAAGCACCCCCTTCAATGGTATCAGGAATAGATTCCGAATTCATAAAGTCAGTTGGAAAACTTAAAGAGCGAATGTTGATTTTAATAGATCTTAACAAAGTTTTAACAAAATCAGAATCAGAAAAACTTCTGGTTGCATAACATTAAGGAGAAAGCAATGAAAAATC
>DAIEQP010000198.1 GCA_027347805.1 Ignavibacteria bacterium
TCCCAATATTATATCCGTAATTTATCTCGTTATAAAATTTTTAAATCCAGAAGACTGCCAGATTTTACCAGCACTATCAACAATGTATACTTCAATATCTTTATAGCGTTCTGCCAGTTCAAGCCCTTTTACGGGACCAAGAACAAAAACTCCAGTTGAAAGTGCATCTGCTTTAAGAGTGTTATTTGCAATAACCGTAACACTCTGACAATCTGGAGCAGGAAATCCATTCTTAGGATTCATAATGTGATTATACCGTATTCCATTCACTTCAAAATACTGCTCGTAATCACCAGATGTAGAAACAGCTTTTCCATGCAATTTTAATTTTTCAATAAGTTGCCCGCGAATTCTTGGATGCTGAATACCAATTGTCCAGTTATCCCCAATTCCTCTAATCTCCCCGCCGGTATTTACTAAAGCATCAGTTATTCCTGATTTTGCAATTACTTCAATCGCTTTATCTGCTGCATAACCTGCTGCCACTGCCCCAAAATCAAATTTTATTCCGATTGATCTTTTTATTTTATTATTGCTTGCAAAAGTCACATGTTCCCATCCTGAATTTTCAAGAGCTTTAGTCAGTTCTTCATGATTGGGGATATCAGGATTTCCTTTCCCAAAACCCCATGCTGAAATTACTGAACCCATACTAATATCTAAAGCACCGCTGCTAAGCTGCCAGAATGAATTGCATTTCTTCATCAAGCTATAAACTTCTTCATCAACGTTTAGAATTGAATCTGGACTGCTGTTTATTTTGGAAATCGGACTTTGACTATCATAAATAGAAAGTAATTTATCTATGCGACTTATTTCATTAAATGCATCCGCAATTACCTTATCAGCAAGCTTGATGTCTGAATTGCGGATCTGAATCTCGACAATTGTTCCAAGAAGAAATTTTGAACGTTGGATAGTAACAATTTCTCTGCTCAGTCTTTTTGCAGCAATAAATCCAATAACGAAGAAAATAATTAATATCAAAACTATGTAATACTTTTTCATCAACTCTTCTAAAAGAATTTAATAATTAGCTGGAATCTGAAATATTAAACTGTCTCTATCCTAATTAGCACCTTATTTGGCGCACAAGCAATTAGTTTTCCCGGTTCAGAAATAAATCCAGAATATTTACAAATCTGATTTTTGCATGATGCAGAATGAATATGGACTAATCCATTTTGTATAGTCAAACTGTTTTTACCTTGAGCACCATTAACGATGATATTCTTGTATGAATTATTCAGATTAATTTTGTCAACGATTCCTTTTTCATTTTCAACGACAACCACTTTTTCTTTAGTATTGAATAACCGGGGAATTAAATTCCTTTCTCTATATTCTGCACTAAAAATATACTCAGCTTTTCTATCTTTAATTTTTGATCTGATCTCTAAAAACATTCGGTTAAAATCTGTTTCAGGGTTAAAGATTTTATTATTGTTATCGCTTATTAAAATATCAGAGTTTACATTTGCTTTCATTTTAACAATGCTTATTGTTGTATTATTAGATGAAGATGTAGAATATGGAATGGATTGAGAAATCATCTCATGCCATTTTTCATCGGCAAGAATTGTTGGATTACCAATATTTACTTTTTTATGAAATGCTGACACAAGCAATTTCACTACATTCTCATCTGCAGGAATTAAACCATAAATTGTAAAAAAATCTTCTTTCCCAGAATTCACAAACTTACCAGCACCGTAACCGGCGCTTAATGCGGCGGCAGCTAAACCTGAAATTTTCAAAAACGAACGGCGTGATATCATTTATTTCACTCCTTACTTTATATCAGAGAATTGTTATTATCTTAATAAAACCATTTTTTTTGTAACACTTGATCGATCAGTAGTTAATCGATAAAAATAAATTCCGCTGGGTATATTTTCACCACTGAATGATACCTGATAATTTCCAGCACTTTGTGTCTCATCAACCAATATTTTAATTAGACTTCCCAAATTGTTAAACACTTCTAATTTCACTTTTCCAGATTTTGGTATCGTATAATTAATTTTAGTTTCCGGATTAAATGGATTAGGATAGTTTGCTAATCTAAATTGAGAATCAATTTCCTTTTGATAGACAGATGATGGCAAATTGGACAAACGAGAAACACCTTTATCAGTAGCGATCCATAAATTATTATCAGCATCAACTTTTAAATCAAATATATTATTGCTTACTAATCCGTCCTGTTCTGTAAAAGATTGCCAAGTAGATTTATCAGGGGATAATTTTGAAAGACCCTTTCTGGTTCCGAACCACATATTTCCTTTTTTATCTCTTACAATTGCCCGAACGTAATTTTCTATTATTTTGCTAGTATAAGTATTATAGATCCACCATTTATTCATATCCTTAGTTGCGTCTGGAATGTCGTCTTTACCAAAATACGTGGAAACTCCTTGAGTAGTACCATACCATCTGAGCGTATCGTCAGTAACGTAAATAGTGAGGACAGAATCAGATGCTAATCCGCTCCAGGTAGTAATAATTTCTGAGGCTGCTGATACAGCATCTACCCCATTATATTTTAACCTTTTGACACCACCACCTTCAGTTCCAACGTGTACCCAATTATCGGATAGAGATTTTAATGAGGTAACTTTGTCGATTCCAAATCCATTATCTTTAGTAAAATTCTGAACACCTGATTTCGTAATTACTGATAAGCCTTTATCTGTACCAATCCAATTATTTGATAAACCGTCCAAATCAATAACAGTAACAAAATCCGAAACAATATTATACTTTGCTTTGGTAATGTACTGTGGATTAGAAATGCTATTGTTAGAATTCACGCTTAGTGTTGTTACTCCAGTGTTTGTTGCAGCCCAAAGTTTATTGGAATTGAACGGAAGAATAGAAATAAAATTCAGTCGATTACTGCTCAACCCTTCTGTAGTTTTGAAAATACTCCATGAATTGTTTTTGTATGAAGCTAACCCGGTATTTGTTGCAAACCAAACAGTACCATCACTTCCGATTGTAATAGAGTTAACCATGTTATCAGGCAAACTACTATTTGAAGTAGTAAAGGATTTCCAAGTTTGAGCAAAAAAATAATCTACATTGACAAATGTCAGCAGAATAAATAATAATATTTTTGATTTCATTTTATTTTAACAATAGCATTTTTTGGGATTGTGAAAATAGTTTACTATCTGTTTTTACTGTTATCTTATAAATATAAACACCGCTGCTAACCGAACTTCCTGAATAATTCGTACCGTTCCATTCAACATGATGCGATCCCTGTGAAAGTTGGTTATCAAACAATACTTTAACAAATCTTCCAAGCTCATCATATACAGAAAGATTTACATGTGCGCCTTTATTAAGACTAAATGAAATAGTAGTTACAGGATTAAAAGGATTAGGATAATTCTGGTTTAACTGAAAATCTGTTGGATTGGATTTTGTTTGTTGTACAGAAGTAACTTTTTCAATCTTTACCAATTCAATTCCATTTCCGGTTTTTAAGTTTCTTGAGTACTGCTTTTCAGTTGCATTATTCCAGTGTTCATGAGTACCAAGGCTGGTTATAACTGTCCCGTCGTTTTCAGGATCATATTTTATTCCTTTAGGCCAATTTGTTGAATCAGCTGCCTGATGTAAATAATCATCAACACCTTCCATTTGAATTACATTTACTACATTTTCTGTGCTGGTTGGATACCTTTCCTTTGTAAATTCAGTTCTTATAAAATCATAACCAACAGATTCAATTGCTACCGGATCTAAAGATGCAAATATTGATGATGTCCAATCGTTATTAAATGGTGCAGATTGCCATTTTTTAGGGGGATTCAATTCATGATCGGTTCCCCACAAACCATCCATTAAATAAACAAGATTTTTCTTTCCTAATATTTTATGCCCCATAAGGTCAACTTGAGTTCTATATAATCCATATCCGGTTCTTGCTACTAAACCAGTTTCGCCAGGAAGCATTAGCCCTCCATGTAAATGGTTAGCACCATCTCTCGTTTGCGATCCAAAATGATTTTTAGCAAACATTGTAACACCTGCTCTAACGTGCCCTTTCATTTGCGGCAAGCATAACATGTATTCCATGTCCTCGTAAATCTTATAGAGTTTATCTTCATAGGTTGGAGCTGTACCTTTACCAGTAGTAACTAATACGGTACCTCTATCAGAATACTTAATTATTGGAGTTGTTCCTTTAACTGCTAATTCTCTTCCCAGATTTGTATGCCCAGCATGATCCAAATAATGAACATCTGGAAATTCAGTATGCAAGTAATCATAAATATGTTTGTAGATATATTTCATTGGATCGCCAATGTAAATATCTTTTTGGGCTACATGTGCGTTGTTAACAAGCTGGCGCAAAACTGCTAAAATAAATCCTGGTGATGTTTCAGAAAGTCCGTAATACTGGTTAACCCTGCCAGCAAAGTCTTTATATACTTTTGATAAATCAGTATTATTATAATTTCCACTCCAGCCGCTAGTTGCATTCATCTTAAGAAATACTATTTCACCAGCTTTATATCCAACTGCGCCTTTTCCTCTGGTATTATTATGAAATTTGAAAATTGCATCCCATGCTTCAGCGTCGGAAGTTTTTCCTGTTAATGATTGAAGAGCTTGTGAAAGCATTTTATCAATTACTGCCTGATCGAAGTTTTTGGGTTCGAAATATGAATTGCCTTGTACCATTGGTTGACACTTTTCATTTGTTGCATCTGGATTATGCACCCACACAACTCTTCCCGGGAATATTCCAACTGCCTGTCCCATTGGTTGATTAGGCTCTAAGATAGCCTGTTTAAAATTAGAATTATCACTACTACCTGCGAATAATTCTAATCCACCCTGACTTAATGCGAACAATCCAAAGACAACACCAAGGACAAGAAAAACAGCAGCTTTAGAATATGATGAGTTTCGATTTGAATATTTCATTTTAGTAAATGCCATTACTGAAGCTGCTAATCCCAACAACCAAAATAAAAATCCTGAAGCAAACGGAGTTGCTGCTTTTATGCATGGATATTCGACTCTGCTTGGTTTAGGAACTACGCGTATCAAGATCCATAATAATGCGACAAGTCCAACAAATGGAGCAAACACTTTATAAATTCCTGATGGGAAACTAATTTTTCTTATGCGGCCTGACTTAGGGCATGTCTTAATGTACTTCTGGAATAACTCTTTCATCATTTCTCCTCTAACGATCTACGATGGTTAATTCATCATTATATAAGTTTTTATCTTCACTTTAATCAGTTTATACGAATGATCTGGAAAGAAAAAGATAATTTATTTCCTAAAACCTTGAAATTTTTCTAAACCGTCTATTATAATTGTTAATTTTATTCAAAACTTATCCAGTCAATTTCTACTGGTTTATTATCTTTAAGTGAAACAACTAAGTTATGTATCCCCTGCTTTAACATTGAAACTGGAGCCTTAATATTTTTCCAATCGTTTCCAGCAGGAATTTCAATCTGAGCAACTATTGGACCATTAGCATTTTCTAGTTTTACTTGAAGAATTGACCCGGATTTTGAAAATGCATTTACATTTACAGTCGTGAATTTTTTACTGCCAAAATCAACACTATTGTATTGTACCCATGCATCTGAAGAACTCAAAATAGTCTTCCAACCTTCCCATCTTTTTAAAGTATCAGGGTTAACAAAGTCAATTGTTGCACCCGAATTACTTTTAAGACTATACCGGTCAATTTGTATTTTCTTTGATGCATCAGTAATACCAACTCCTCGTAATGTTGGAATAACTTTTTTGATTGTTCCATCTGAATTAAAAAACAAACTATCTGCTCTTATTGACCGATTCTTATCAAAATTTGGTGACAGGTCATTATGATGATAAAAAAGGTACCACTGCCCTTTGTATTCAACAATTGATTGATGATTTGTCCAGCAACCGCTAGGAAATTCATCCATAATTACACCGGTGAATTTGTAAGGTCCCATTGGATTATTACTTGTTGCATACTCAAGTCTTTCTGTTTTATTCTCAACATGCGGATAGGTTAGATAGTAAATTCCATTTCTTTCAAACAGGAATGGTCCCTCTTTAAGTCCAACAGTCGGCAGGTTTTCAATTACCACTGGTTTGTCAGCAAGTTCAAGCATATTATCTTTTAATTTTGCAATAGAGATTCTTCCCATAGCAACGATAATGTATGCCTGACCATCTTTGTCAATAAATATATTTGGATCAATTCCACCAATTCCATCCATCGGTTTTGATTCAGGAATAAATGGACCGTAAGGTTTATCAGCAATTGCCACACCTATTCCGCCGCGTCTGGTTTTATCTTTTGCACCTGCGGGGAAATAGAAATAATATTTTCCATTTCTATAAATACAATCCGGCGCCCACATATTGAACATTGTAGAATCAACCCAGTCAACTTTATTTTGACTTACAATCACACCGTGATCTGTCCAATCTGTAAGATTTTCAGAGGAGAAAACATGGTAGTCTTCCATAACAAACCAACCGGCACGTCCTTTACCTGGTCGCGCAGGAATATCATGAGATGGATAGACATATATCTTACCCTCAAATACTCTTGCGGTTGGATCAGCAGTGAATTGATCCATGATTAACGGATTTTGTGCGAATATGTCTTTAACTCCAAAGACTAAAAGTAAAAAAACAACAGCCATAGCATTTCGTTTCATTTCATCCTCACCAAAGTGTAATTTTTACACATTTACAAAAACAAAAGTAAAATCTTTGTTTGTTTAAAACCAGCATTAAATGGACCAGGATAATTTTATTTTATGAATGTTGTGACGGTTTCCCTTCTAAATTTCAATCTAATGAATAAATTGTAATCGACACATGACAAATCTTTTCATAATATAGAATTATTTTATTGTTTTATTGATCCTGCCGAGGTTCTAAACCAATCAAAATCAACAAAACCACCCAATTCCTTAGTTGCGTAATTGAATAAACAGAATTTATTTCCTGTAAAAATTTTCAGATTAAATCTCATTTTAAGTTCATTTCCGATTTTACTATATAATTTGTCATTATAACTGTAAGAGAAGTAAGCATCCCCTGATCCCGTTGCAGCTTTTCCGCCGCCATAATGCGCCGCACCAGACCCATAAATCGCATTCGCGCGCAGATAAATTGCTGAACCATTTACAACGACCGAGTCAATCACTTTGCCATTATTTACCATAATGATATAATTCTTTCCATTAAGTTTCTTAATTCCACAATAAGCATAAGGATCCTGAAAGACTGCAATACCTGCAATGTCACCATCTTTCATTTTTTCAAAATTCATTTTTGTAGTTGCAATTGATGCAAGAGTGTCTGAATAATATGCGAACATACGTTGTGTCAGAGTGTTGCGAGCTTTTTGCAAACTGTCAACTACTGATGCGGTTTTAAGTCGTAGAAAACCTGATTTTTCTTTCAATGACCATTTTGCTGAGTCGGGATTATGATTCCAACCCCACTGCATTCCTAATTTTTTACTATTAAATTCATCCGAGGTCGGAAGAATTTTAATTGGATAAGATTTCCCGACATTTGGTTTTTTATAAGTTATAACTGCTTTACCATAAACACCAACTATTGGCCAGTCATTCGTCCACGTTACAGGCTGCAGAGATGGGAATCTTCCAAATGGTCCGCTATCAACAAACAATACTGTCCACCATTCGTTTGTATTTGTTTTAATAAGCGCGCCCTGATGAATTCCGAAATTAGGCCCATGAGTTTTTTCACTCATAACAATTTTCTGCTCGTAAGGTCCATAAATATTTTTTGATCTGAGCGCCACCTGAATACCATCTAATCCGCCATAAGTGCAATACAAATAATAATAGCCATTAATTTTATAAACATGGGTTCCTTCAAGCCCTTTTCTAATATCTCCTTTATAAACAAGTGAGTCCTTACTAATCGGTGCAAAATTTTTATCTAGCTCAGTCATTCGAATTTCACTGTATCCATGAGCGACATAAATTTTCCCATCTTCATCAAAGAATAAACCGGGATCGTAAAAGCCTTTTGGCAATTTTGTTATCTGCCAAGGTCCTTCAGCTTTAGTTGCAGAACAAATAAAGCCGCCTTCATCCAGAGTTATGAAGAGCAGATAAAATTTTCCATTATTGTATTTCAAACTTGTTGCCCACTGACCGTGACCGTATCGTTTACATCCATCAAGATTGTAACATTTACTAAAATCAAATCTTGGCACTGCATTACTGCAATATTCCCAGTTAACAAGATCTTTCGATTTAAGAACAGTAACTCCAGGGAAAACAAACATTGTCGTTGTAACCATATAATATGTATCATTCACACATATTACATCAGGGTCCGGGAAATCAGCTGCAATAACAGGATTGGTGTACGTTCCATCACCATTATCGCTTTGTGCTTTTTGTGCAAAACAATTTAATGATGTAACAACTGATACAATAAAAAACAAAGCATAAATTTTCTTCACTTTCATTTTCCTGTTCAATAAATTTATTTGATTACCTTATTTTTACCCTTCAAAAATTTGAAGACTGCATAAGGCTGAATTACTTTTATCAATTCGTTTTTATTACAAATCCGCCAAATGAATTCATCACAATCTTGATTGGTTGAGACAAATCCAAATCTCTTTTTATAAATTCATTTTTATTAGTTTCATCCGTAATTAAAATACCTTTAGATGAATTACTGATGAATGGCAGATTAAGTGTTAATGAACGTTCTTTATTTTCGCCATTGATTCCGGCTATATACCATTTATCTTCTTTTTTTCTAGCAAGCACAACATATTTCCCAGGGAATCCATCAATGAATTTTACATCATCCCAGGTTTCCGGTAAACTTCGCATATATTGCTGAACAAAATCTTTTTGAGAGGTCATTCCGTTTGGTGTTTCTGCAATATGCTGAATCCCTGAAGTGAAAATTACTGATAACGCAATTTCAAATCCTCCGGTTGTTCTACGTTTTATATTAGGAATTCCAGAAAAGTTAACTGGCGTAAAATCCATAGGGTCAAATAAATTTCTTGTGAACGGCAGCATGGCACAATGCGAAGGCTGCGCATCTGCATTAGATTGATCAAAAGTAACGTATTCTTCTCCTTTAATAGCTTCCATGCTAACTAGATTTGGATAAGTTCTATACCATCCTCTTGGGAATGTACAACCATGAAAGTTTACAGCAAGATTATACTTAGCAGCATCTTTTAAAATATCGATATAATATTTCATCATAGACTGTCCATCGCCACCAAAGAAATCTATCTTTACTCCTGCGATTCCCATTTCATGCAATCTTGCAAACTCTTCGCATCTGGATTTATTTGTAAGCATTTTGCTGCGGGGGGTTAAAGGTGTTGTATTCCAATCTCCGGCAGAGTTATACCATAGCAGTAATTTTACATTTTTTGTTTTAGCATAATCTGAAAGTTCTTTAATTTTTTCATAACCAATCTGTTTATCCCAAAAAGCATCTATTAAACAATATTTCCAATTCATGTTTGAAGCAAAATCAATGAATCTTTTTTGAGCACCATAAACAGTCGAATCATCTTTAAGGATCACCCAGCTCCAAGATGCAACACCAGGTTCAAGCCATGAAGCAACATCATATTTTTCCGGTATTGATAAATCGCTTTCAATTGTTGATTCAACTAAGCTACCAAGATTATCAGATACTGCAATTATCCGCCATGGAGTGTACCATGGAAGTTT
>DAIEQP010000203.1 GCA_027347805.1 Ignavibacteria bacterium
AAACTTCATAAGGCACTTCATAATCAGAAGAAGAATTAGAAAGTTCAGTTCTTTCAAGCTCAATTCTCAGTCTGCCGCTATTTTCAAACGAATAAGTTGATCTGATAGTTATAGAATTTAAATCAACCGTAGCCGGTTTTAAAGGTAAAGCATCAATATTTCTAGCGGCTTCAATTTTAAAACCAATTTCAGCTTCACGAACCGGTCTGTATGAAAAATCGCTTGCAAAACTGTTTCTTGTAATGTTTCTGGCTCTATTTGTAGTTAAAGGAGAAATCATATTATCAGCTTCATTGGAAATATCAGTTTGGTTTCCTATTTCCTCTATCATTTTAAATCTTATTCGCAAAGTCTGTTCACGGTAATAACCGATTTCACTTCCACCGGCATATTGATTAATTGTTTTTCTCTGGTTATATCTTAAACGGAATGATAATTCATTGCTGTTTGGGAAAATGTTAACATCCTGTTGGACCTGCTGTGAACCGCGAATAGTGTTTATCGGATCAAGAAATTTTGAAAAGTTAAGAAAATAAATATCATTTGTGTTTTCTGTCTTATTATTTTCATCCACCCGCCAAAATGTTTCTGTTGTAATCGATTTTAAAACAGATGAAAACAAATCGTTATTTTTCATTATTCTATTAAAATCAAGCTTCCATCTAGTATTGAATTTCAAATCGATTACAGGATATAATTTATCGGTTGGAATAGTAACCACAATAAAATCAGCATCATAAAAAGAAAGCTGAAATTCATTTTCTTCTGAAATCCCATTATTATTTAGGTCGCCCAAGTAAATATAATTTCCGGTGCCTTTTGTAACTTTCACAAAAACCTTTTCTAATCTGGCTGTCTGTTCTGTTGTAGCCTGATAATAAAGTTCTCCGGACATAAAATTACTCCAGAAATTAAACCGGTTTTGTGATTGTAAAAGAACAGTCTGATTATCACTCATACCAAGCTTTTTGAATTCTGCTGTGTAAGATTTATTTCTAATAGTAAGATTCAGCGAAGAAGCTATTTCTTTAATACCATGATAATTCAGTTGAAGTTGTTCAGTTGCAGCATTTGATTGTTTTGTTAACATACCAGATAATGGAAATGACTCTTCTCTTATAGTTACTACAGCTTTAGCATCAAATGAATTTGACGTTAATAATTTTACAAAGGGTCCAACCTCAAAATATCTTAAACTGCTGCTGAGTAAACTGTCTGTTGCACTTAATTTTTCAATTCTGTTTTCATGAAGAAATTGAAGACCAAATCCAAAATCACCAAGATTATATGAAGCATCACCATTTTGTTTTAACCAACCAGTATTGGTTAGTTGATTGTTCGATTGAACGTAATCCAGATTATAATTTGCGGTAATACTTTTTGGATTAATAATTTTTATTTGGGTGAGAATGCGATCAGATCGAAACTGATCACCCTGTTTCAAATAGCCATAAAGTGAATTTATTGTAAAATTATCAGCAGGTACAATACTTAATTTAATTTCTCTTAATGTCTGATCGCCATTGCTATTCGCAATATTATAATTTCTTGAGAACTCTACATCGTCATATCTATCGAGTGACGAATATTTTGATTGCACAAACCTGTCTTTAATGCTAAGTCCTATTTTGCCAAGTGATAAATCAGCCAGCTTAATATCTTTTGGCTGTATTTCGAAAAATATTTTTCGTGAATAGCCTAAATTATCAGAATCGTCAATTATGCTTAATTTATTCTTATCATAATTAGATACAGAAATCTCTGTATTGAAATTAATACCCTCTCCTAAATTGTAACTCAAAGATAAGTTGCCAATTTGTTTTTGTTCAGGCATCGGTACTTTTACCAAAGGCTGATATGAACCTTGATTTATTCCGGCAAAGCTATAACGACCAATACTTTCTTTTATGTAATCTCCTGATCCGGCTCCTACGTAAGAGAATGAAACATTATAAATCGATTTTTTATTGCCCGGGGAATATTTATAGTAAGTGTAACTTTTATTATTTATCAACGTATCAATTTTTAAGTAAGATCCTTGTGAATTACCAAGAGAATCTACAGGAGCAGCAGAAACACCTGAAACAACGGATTTATCTTTATCATTTCCTGCATTTTTTAGAATATTCAACTGTTCGTCTGTAAAAGTAAAATCGATTGGATTGTTCTCATCATCACCTTCTTTAAAATAACTTACTCCGATTTTCATTTTCTGATCCAGAAGCAAAGTAGAAAATGTTAATCCAAAAAAATTCCTCTTAAACTTCTGATCGCTATACTCAAATTCGATTACTATTCTGCTGGCAGATGTAATTAGTTTTTTTGCTGAGAAGGTTACTTCAGCATTAGAGTAATCAATTATATAATCGTTATTTTCTCCACGCTTAAGTAACTGGCCATCGACATAAATTCTTTCGCTTCCTGCAATCACAATTATTTCTCTTTCATTGTTATTGCCGACTAATCTAAAAGGCCCCTGATTTCCATCCTGGCCATTAAAGCTATTTGATGCAAATTTTCCTCTAGAACTAGCAATTGCAATCTTGCCTTGAGAATTCCCCAATTGAAATTCTCCTTTTAATCCCTGAAGTTTTCTAGTCACTGTAGCAAATTCACTTTCATTAAAAATGAAATCATAATCACCAAAAGTTCCGACAGCATTTTTATGTCTCAACTCAATAAATACTTTATCAAGTTCATCCAGTTTTTCCGTATTGCCTTCTGCTTGGATCGGTGTATTTTCATCTGTAAGTGCAGCAGTTAAATCAATATCATCAGATAGTTTCCCAGTTAACTGCAATCTTAATCCGCTATTTAATGTAAAGTCCCTGTTAGTACCAACAGTAAATCCTCTAATTAGTGCGCCGCTTTTTTGCAAATCTTTTCCAAACAATGATTCTCTTGTAAGCACTGGCTGTTGTGATTTTAAGAGTTTTATAGTATCGATGCGCTTATCATCAAATTTTATTTCAAGTGATCGATGTTTGTACTCTTTTTTGAAGTTATTTCTAACAGAGCTATAGATTACAATCAAAGTGTCATGAATTGAATATTTTAGATTGGGAGTCAATTTCACTTCAGCTTTCTGATAATCGATGAAATATTCTTTGGAAGACAAAAGATTTTTATTAAGAAAAACTCTCTCGCTAAATGGAATAATATTAATACCTGATAAGGAATAGTGGTTTTGAAAATTAATCAGGAGTGAATCTATAATAATTTTGTTTTGCGCATTAACTTGCTGCGCAGTAATAATCGATATGAAAGCTATTATTAGAAAAAGTATTCTCTTCAAGATATGCTAAACGTTATTCTGTATAAACAAATCTATATGAGACTCCTCTCTTTTGCAATTTAGATTTGATTATTCATAACGAAGTGCTTCGATAGGATCAAGGTTAGCTGCTTTTAAAGCAGGATAAGTTCCGAATACAACACCTACAAATGTAGTAACAGCCAATCCAATAACTATCCATTCGACTGGTAAAATAATTGATACACCGAGAGCAACAGCAACAAGGTTACCGCCAATTACACCCAGGCCAATTCCAATTAAACCGCCTATCCAGCTTAAAGAAATTGCTTCAATAACAAACTGGGTTAATATATTTATTTTTTTTGCACCTATTGCTTTCCTAATTCCAATTTCTCTTGTTCTTTCGGTTACACTAACAAGCATAATATTCATAATTCCAATGCCGGCAGCAAGCAGCGCTATAAACGCAACAACAGCAGCACCGAGTTTCACATATTTTGTAAAATCATTGAACTGAGAAATTAATTGTTCGTTTGTTACAATACCAAAATCATTTTCCTGCCCGGGTTTAACTTTTCTTATATTTCTTAAAGCGCCAATTACTTCATCCATAGTTTGATTAAGCAGGCTTTTGTCTCTTGCCATAATCACAAAATTTGCGCTTCTTTCACTGCCGTAAAATTTTTCGAAAGCTTTTAGGGGGATTGCAACAAATCCATCGCGAGACTGGCCAAGCACACTTCCCCTCTTTTCAAAAACACCAACTACTTCAAAATTTTGTCCTTCAATTTTAATTTCCTGGCCTAAAGGATTTATTTGTTTAAATAATGCATCAACTACATCTGAACCAATAATTGCAGTAAGTTTATCACTTTCATCGTCCGCTTTAGTAAAACTTCTACCCTGTGCTAATTTAAGATCGTAAGCAATAAAATATTCATAACTTGCTCCAACTAAATAAATATTTGGATTTGTTTTTTCATTCCTAAATCTGATTGTTCTATTACCTTTTGCTACTGAAATACCAATGGCAGCTGGCAATGTTGTAATCTCTCTTAATTTCTTTCCTTCTTTTATTGTAAGATTTTTCCTGTTTCTTAATTCATGCCGGTGAGGGCCGCCGCCCATTTGAACATCCCATTTTTGTATTGCAAAATTATTTGAGCCGATTGAATTAAAAACATCTTCAACACTTTTCTGGATTGCAGTTATTGCAGTCATAACAATGATGATTGAAAAAAGTCCAACAGCAATTCCAAGCAGTGTCAGGATTGAACGCAATTTGCTAGTGCGAATTGAATTATAAGCGAGTTTAATACTTTCAAATACTTGCATTATTCGTACCTCAATGCATCAACCGGATCCAATTTAGATGCTTTCCAGGCTGGAAGAAATCCAGATATTAATCCTACTAAAGCAGAAATCATTATAGCCATTATAGCAATGTGAACCGGTAAATGTGTTGGTAAAAACTGATTTATAATTAAACTTAGCGGGAACGATATTATTAATCCAACAATTCCGCCAAGTATGCAAATTACAGCTGCCTCAACTAAAAACTGCAAAAGAATCGACCATGTTTTTGCGCCAATTGCTTTTCTGATTCCTATTTCTTTAGTTCTTTCTGTAACAGATACAAACATTATATTCATAATTCCAATTGCGCCAACAAAAAGCGAAAGCGCAGTAATTACAATTCCTGCAATTGCAACAACACCTACAGTGCTGTCGTACATTTGCTTAAAAGCTTCCTGCTGGTTAACAGCAAAATCATCTTCTTTACCTGGAGGAACTTTTCTTATTATTCGCATAGCTCCAATAATTTCTTCACGCGCTTCATCCAACAACGCTACATCTCCAACTTTAACATCAATTCTTAAACGCGCATGTTCATCGCCGGCAATTGTTGTGAAAGTCTTAAGCGGCATTATTATCATTCCATCCATACTAAAGGAACCGAGGAACCCGCTTCCCTGTTTTTCCATTACACCAATTACAAGAAACGGCATTCCGCTAATTCTAATTTCTTTATTTATAGCTGATTCAAAAGGAAATAATTCTTTTACAATATCCTGTCCAATCATACATAATTTTCTTCCAGCCTTAACATCCATTTCAGTCATAAACCTTCCTTCGGATAGATTTATCTGGCTAGTTTTCTGAAATTCTTCAGTTGTTCCATAAACAACTGTTGATTGAACTGATTTTCCATTTCTCTTAACATTAAGACCGAATGTAGAAACAGTCGGGGCAATTGCTTCATATGTATGAATCATTGTTTTCAATTTTTCATACTGATCAAGAGTAACATCTTTTCTATTTCGGAATCTGCTCCAATCTCCCATAGCAAGCCAGGGAAATTTACTTACATAAAGAACATCATTCCCGAGAGATGAAATAGATGAAAGAAAAGCTTCTCTTAATCCGATAATTGCAGTTGACATTGTTGTTACAGCAACTATTCCGATTATAATACCAAGAGTAGTTAAAATACTTCGCATTTTATTTGCCCTAATGGCGCGAAGTGCTATGGAGAGAATTTCCCCGAACTCAATAAAGAAAAATTTCATTTAGCGTCTATTAATTTCTTATACAATATAATTCTTCTAACCTAAAACTAAAAACAACTCTGCATATACATCAACAAATTTTCAAAAATTATTCATATCGAAGAGCTTCAATAGGATCCAGATTAGAGGCTTTATATGCCGGGTAAGTCCCAAATGTTACGCCAATTATGACACAAAGGAACACACCAATAAGAACCCAGTCCACTGGAATTATTGCTTTTGACTGCAAAAATGTTCCAGCAAGATTTCCAACAATAACTCCGAGAATAATACCAATAATACCCCCCGCAAGACTTAATACAACGGCTTCAAAAAGAAACTGAGTAAGAATATTAATCTTTTTTGCACCAATAGCTTTACGGATGCCAATTTCACGAGTTCGTTCAGTAACTGATACAAGCATAATATTCATGATTCCAACTCCAGCTGCCAATAATGCAATTGCAGCAACAACGATTGAACCAATTCTTACACCAGAGGTAATATTGTTTATTTGTGAAAGTACGCTTTCATTGCTAAAGACATCAAAATTATCTGGTTCACCTGGTTTCACTTTTCTTATCGATCGAAAATATCCCTGTGCCAGTTCTATTATTTCATTATAAGATTCTTTGTTTGGAGTCATAACAGTAATGTTTATACTGTTATTTCGTTTTCCATAGAATGATTGAAAAGTAGTAATTGGAATAATTGCAAAATTATCTCTGCTTTGACCGAATACTGCGCCTTGTGATTCAAGCACTCCAATAACTTTTAATTTATGACCGCTTACATTTACGTACTGATCTATTGCACTGATATTGGGAAAAAGTTTTTTGGATATATCAGTACCAAGCACAATAAAATTCTGATAACTTTGAACATCACGATCACTAATGGCTCGTCCTTCATCAACAACCCATTTATTATTCGGGAACGCATCTGGTGTTACACCGCAATATTGAATATTAGGATTTGTTTCCTTGTTGCCTGCTTTTATCTGTACACCAAAAGTCCATTGTTCTGCGCCAACCGATTTTGCTTCAACAAGTTTTTCTTTTAATCTGTAATAATCTTCAAGTGTAATATCTGGTCTATTCCTGTAACGCGCTCTATCATTACCACCTTCATTTATTGCCGGCCATTTTTGGATCTGAAAAGTATTCTGACCAAGCTGCGATACACCAGTTTCTATACTGTTCTGCAGCATTTCTATAACTGTACTTATCGCAATAATTGAGAAAATTCCAACCACAATTCCAAGAATAGTAAGAACAGATCTCAATCTATTATTCTTGAGTGAAGAAAGTGCAACCATTACTATTTCAAAAATTTTCATTCATACCTCAACGCTTCCACCGGATCTAATTTAGCAGCTGTATATGCAGGAGCAAAACCGGATGCTACTCCTGTAAGAATCGAAATAATTATTGCCAACATCACCGAATCAAATTGAACAGATGTTGGAAGGAACTGATTTATTGCTATGCTTAAAATTACCGCGAAAACTAATCCAATCAATCCGCCAATTAGACATATAACAGCAGATTCAGTAATAAACTGGCCAAGTATTGCTCGCTTTTTTGCACCAATTGCTTTTCGAATTCCAATTTCTTTTGTTCTTTCTTTAACAGATACAAACATTATATTCATAATTCCTATAGCACCGACAAACAGAGCAAGGCCGGTTATAAATAACCCGGCGATTTGTATTACACCAATTGTTTGATTGATAGTATTAAGCAAACCTTCCTGCTGATTAATCGAAAAATCATTTTCTTCATTATATGCAAGACCCCGAACTCGGCGCATAACACCAAGTGCTTCTTCTTTTGTAGCTTCAATCATTTGATTATTTCTGGCTCTAACATTAATTGTAATGCTTCGCATATTTTCTGATTGAAGATATTTGAATACGTTTTGCATTGGAATGAAAACCTGCCTATCAGGATTAAAATTACCCATTACCCAGCTACCCTGTTCTTCAAGCACACCGATAACTTTAAATTTGTGGCCTTTAATTCTGATATCCTGATTTAAAATATATCCGTTTGGAAAAAGTTTTTTAGCAATCTCACTGCCAATAACAGCAACATTACGTCCACCATTACTTTCAAGATCATTAAAAAATCTTCCTTCACTGAAAGTCAGGTTGGTTGTTTTAATGTAATCTTCATTAGTCCCCTGAACCATGATACCATCAACTGCTTTTTCTTTGCTCTTAACATTTTGCGAACTCCAGACAGTCGGAGCTACAGCAAGCGGAAGTTTGGCTAATTCTTTATATTTTTTAAAATCTTCCAGGTCAAGATTTCTTCTGTTGCGCATCTGCCACCATGGAATATCATCATTAAACCATTCCCACTTATCAATGTAAAGATTATCTGAACCTAAAGAGGCAACACCTGTTTGAAACGCATTATCAATTCCTTTGATCGCTGTTGACATCAAGACAACCGAGGTTACGCCAATTACAATACCAAGAGTTGTAAGAATCGATCGTACTTTATTAGCACGAATAGCCCTGAAAGAAATTGATAAGCCCTCCTTAAGTTCAAATAAGAAATTTTTCATTTCATCACCTATTCTTTAGATAATCCATTTTTCTTAGGAATATATCTGTTCTTCACGCGTTCATCCTTTTCAATAAGTCCATCGCGGATTCTGAGAATTCTTTCAGCGTGTTCTGCAATGTATTCTTCGTGTGTAACCAAAATAATTGTATTGC
>DAIEQP010000208.1 GCA_027347805.1 Ignavibacteria bacterium
ACTTAATCCAAATCATCTAGTGACTATCGGAAGTGAAGGAACTGTTGGCAATCTTCAAAATGATGAAATGTTTTTGAAATCTCATTCAAGTAAATATATTGACTATGCAACATTGCACCTCTGGCCTAAAAACTGGGGCTGGTTTGTCGCAGATAAATCTGACGAAACATATCCAAGCACTGAAAAAAATGCTATTGAATACATTATTAAACATATTGTTTTGGCAAACAGATTGAACAAACCAATTACTATGGAAGAATTCGGAATTCCAAGAGATAATGAATTATATAAAAGCGGGACTGCAACAACTATACGTGATAAATACTTTAAAAAAATTTTTGGATTAGTAGCTGACAGCGCAGCAAATGGTTCACCATTAGCCGGAACTAATTTTTGGGGTTGGGGCGGTTCCGGAAGGGGACAAAATGAAGACGGTAAATGGAAAATTGGCGATCCTTATACTGGAGATCCACCTCAGGAACCACAGGGATTAAACTCTATTTTTGATTCTGACATTTCAACAATTGAAATCATTAAATCTCATGTTAAACAACTTAGGAATCTTGACGCAATCAGGATTTCATCTAAATCCAATTGACGCTTATGAAAATTTTTTACTTCTTAAAATCATTTAACAGGCTTCCAATATTATTTGTTTTCATCTTAGCTCTATTGATCAATACTGCCTGCACTTCAGCGGATAAAAATATTTTCTACAGCCCGGCATTTCAAAAAGATGTCGGTATAAAATTAACTGATACCCTAGCAACAAAAGAAACCGTTCTTCTTTTTTACAATTTGAAGAAACTTGGAGCAAATCAAAAAATAATTTTTGGCCACCATGAATCTACTGCATATGGTATTGGCTGGCGCGGCCAGAAGAACAGATCCGATATCAAAGATGTTATTAAAAAATTTCCCGGTTTATATGGTTGGGATTTTAATATGATTGCCTCAGGAATTAATATTGATTCAACAAATGATCCAACTCGGTTACTTGTTAAAGAAGCATATAAAAGAGGCGGCATTAATGTTTTTTGCTGGCACAACAATAATCCAGTTACAAATAAAAATTTCTACGACACTACCAGAGTTATTTATAAAATTTTACCTGGAGGCGATTATTATCTTAAATACCTGTCTCAACTCGACCTCATCGCAGCTTATGCAAAAACATTAGTTGATTCAACAGGCAGATTAATTCCAATTATATTTAGACCTTTTCATGAATTTGACGGCAGTTGGTTCTGGTGGGGAAAAAACTTCTGTACACCGGAAGAATTTAAGGAAATCTTCAGGGTTACTGTTTCCTACCTTAGAGACAAAAAAGGTGTTAGAAATCTTTTATACGCATTCTCACCTGACCGTAATTTTAAATCGAAGGAGCAATTCCTGGAAAGATATCCAGGTAATGAATATATAGACATTTTAGGAATGGATAACTATTATGATTTCAATCCCGATGGAGATGGACTTGATTGGATTACAAAAAAACTCAGAATCATTTCTTCTTTGGCAGAAGAGAGAAACAAAATTGCAGCACTAACCGAAACTGGATTGGAAGGAATTGTTGATTACAATTGGTATACTAATAAACTTTACAAAGTAATGAATGATGATAGCGTTAAAATTGCATTTGCTATGGTATGGAGAAATGCAAACAAAATACATCATTACGCTCCATACATTGGTCATCAAAGTGTAGAAGATTTCATTAATTTCAGTCACTTTCCAAAAATTATATTCGAAGATCAGCTACCTAAAATTTATGATCAGAAATATTCCGACGAAACAATTAAAGCGATAGAAAAAAACAAAAAAATGTTTTTCTTGGAATTACTTTGGCAAAATCCAATTTTCTAATTTTCACATAAAAGCTTTGAAAAGTTTTTATACTAAAGCGAGAAAAAACTTATGATCCACTTAAAAATCAATACTTGTATTGTTAATTTATTCTTTATTACGCTTCTCTTTATTCAAATTTTTGCTTCAGAAATTGCTGCACAGAAATTTGACAAGCTGGCACTTACTCCCCCGATGGGCTGGAACAGCTGGAATAAATTCGCGTGCAACATTAACGAGAAACTAATCCGCGAAACTGCTGATGCAATGGTATCGTCTGGTTTGAGAGATGCCGGTTATATCTACATAAACATTGATGATTGCTGGCATGGCAAACGTGATAGTCTGGGTTTCATCCATCCTGATCCAGAAAGATTCCCTTCCGGTATGAAAGCACTTGCTGATTATGTTCATTCAAAAGGATTGAAATTAGGAATTTATTCAGATGCAGGAAATAGAACTTGTGGCGGCAAGCCTGCTTCACGCGGGCATGAATATCAGGATGCGATTACATATGCTCAATGGGGAATAGATTATCTAAAATATGATTGGTGCGATACCGAAGGGCTCAATCCAGTTGGCGCTTATACAACAATGAGAGATGCATTATACAATGCCGGTCATCCGATTGTGTTTAGTTTATGCGAATGGGGCAACAGCAAACCATGGACATGGGCAAAAAATGTTGGACATTTATGGAGAACAACCGGTGATATTTCTGCTTGCTGGGATGGAAAAGTTGATCATGGAACATGGTCATCATGGTGTGTAATGAAAATTTTAGATATGCAGGATGGTTTACGCCAGTATGCTGGTCCCGGTCATTGGAATGACCCCGACATGATGGAAGTTGGAAATGGAATGACTGCCAACGAAGATCGCGCCCATTTTTCTATGTGGTGTATGCTTGCAGCTCCGTTAATCGCTGGAAATGATATTGCGAATATGAGCAAAGAGACAAAAGAAATTTTAGAGAATAAAAATGTTATTGCGATAAACCAGGATTCACTTGGAATTCAAGGATTCAAATATTCTGTAAAGGATAGTGTGGAAATTTGGTTTAAACCACTTGTTAAAGGTGATTGGGCTTTCTGCATTCTTAATCGAAATTCAAAGCCTGCTGTTATCGATTTTGATTTTAACAAAGAAAAAGTTGTTGATACAATCTTTGATAAGGATACCAGATTTGATAAAATTATTTATGATATCATGGATCTCTGGACAAAAAAGCATGTTGGAACGACAAAAGAACTTTTAAAAGTTACAGTCCCCCGTCACGATGTTTTCATGGCTAGATTGATAAAAAAATAGATTCTTTCTTTTAGGTTTGTACGGAGTAAATAAATGACTGCAAAAAGTATAACAAAATTTCTTTTTATAATTTTGACTGTTCAGCAAGTAATATCTGCTCAGGAAATAAATGTAAATCCTGTTACACCAAATGCCTCGCCGGAAGCAGTTCAACTTCTAAACTACATTTACGGAATCTCTGGTAAAAATATTCTCACGGGTCAGCACAATGTTCCGCTTGTAGGATCTTTGCGTTTAGCAAGCACTCAGAAAATGGTTGGGAAATATCCCGCACTATTTGGACAGGATTTCGGATTTAGTGAACCAGGAACATGGGATGGAATTAATTACCGCCAGCAAATTGTAGATGAAGCAATAAGAAGATGCAATGAAGGTTTTATTATTACTCTTATGTGGCACCAGGTTCGGCCTACTGATGATGAGCCGGTTGATTTCAGAAAGTCAGTCCAGGGTGAATTAACAGATGATGAATGGAATGATCTAATCACTCCTGGAACGCTATTAAATGAAAGATGGAAATAACAGGTTGATGTAATAGCCTTCTTTCTAAAACAATTAAAGAATGCGAGTGTACCTGTGCTATGGCGCCCTTATCATGAAATGAATGGCGACTGGTTCTGGTGGGGCAAAAAACCAGGAGAAAATGGTTACAAAAAATTATACAGAATGATGTTCGACCGTCTGGTAAATTTTCATGGTCTTAATAATTTGATCTGGGTTTACAACTGCAATGAAGTTAAAACAAATGTTGATCCTTATGAGACATATTATCCCGGTGATGAATATGTTGATATAGTTGCGACTGATGTTTATACAGAAGGATTCAATGATATGAATTACGAACAGATTATTGAACTGGCAAAAAATAAACCAATTGCACTTGGAGAAGTTGGAACACCTCCGACACCCGAAATAATTCAGAAACAACCGCGCTGGACCTGGTTTATGAATTGGGGTGAACCAGGAGGAGGGCCATCAGGATTTCAACGCTTCCGCTCTATCTACGAAAGCGATTTGGCAATTACATATGATAAACTTCCCTGGGTCACAATTAAAAACCCGAAAGTACATTATCCGGTTTTTAGATAAGCAAACAATTACAACGATGCAGGTTAACAAATCAAAATATTAACCTGCATTGACAATCAAAAATTTACTAAAGAATTCAAATCAGCATTCATCCACTCATTAACTTCTTAAGTATTTCCGTTTACGTCTCATCTATTTACCCAACTCTTATATTACATTTCATTCAAGCTTATTTGAGACTTTTGCGAGAGAAATAATTAAAGATATTTTTTATGAATTATTTCCCGGGTTTCTTCAAATTGATATAAAAAAACAGTCCCGCATTACGGGACTGTTTTTGTAAATCGATTTTATTCAAATCAATTACTTGAGTAACAACATCTTCTTATATGAAGTGAAGTTATCAGTTTCAATTCCGTAGAAATAAACACCAGAAGCTAAATTTCTAGCATTGAATTGAACTGTATGAGCACCTGCAGGGATAAATCCATCAAATAAAGTAGCTACTCTTTGTCCTAACATATTATACACTGTTAATTTTACGTTAGAAGCTTTACCAATTGAGTAGTTAATTTTTGTTGTAGGATTGAATGGGTTTGGATAGTTCTGATCAAGAGCATAACCTGCTGGCAATTGTTCATTTTCAACACCAACAACTTTCTTTTCTTGAATTAATTGAACTTCATCCAAAGAGATATTGCTAGCTGTAATTGCAATATTATGAGCACCTTTTGTCAATGCAAATGAAGCAGACAATGAAGAGGCACCTAATGAATCTATTTCAGCTGGTTTTGTAACTTTTGCTTTCGGAGCTTTGATTGCTAAAGCAGCATCAGCTGTTGCGTTATCAACTTTTACAGTTGCAGTACCAGCAGTTGCTAAATTCTGATAAACAACGTTAACTCTGTATGTACCAGCATCAGGAGCAGTAACAGCGCAAGTAACAGTTCCATTTGTTCCCATCTTAACAGATTTAAGTCCGTTTGGTGTCCAAACAGCACCCTGAACCAATGTTGTAACTTTATCTTCCGATGTTACATCACTAGCTAATAATTCTTTTACGACAGTTGTTGTACCAGGTTTTTGCAATTTAATTGTTGCAAACATGTTATCACACCAGCTAGCTTTAATTGTAATCTTATTAACACCTGCTTTAAACATAAGTGGTGTTGAAGCAGCTTCTTTAAGATCAGCTTGTTTTATTAACCACCAGTTAAAACCTTTTGCCGGGAATGTTGGGTATGTACTTGATGCATCATTACCAAATACAAACTGTCCCCAACCGCGAGCATCATGAATTTCAAAATCGTTTACAAAGAAATTAACACCGCTTGTTGCACGACTGTTAAGATCAATTTGTAAATTGATATCCAATTGCTCAGCTGTTGTTAAATTGAATGACCACTCAATGAATCCTGAACTCATTCTCTTATATACTAAACCAGCAACCGGCTGAACAGTAGCACCACCTGCAAGTGTACCAGCTTCAGCTTGAACAACCTGTACTGGAACCAATTCAACTTTTTCACCTGCAATATTTTCAAGATCTGCAATATTCTTTGCTTTTGCTTTTGTCCATGTTGCCAAATCTGTTGGGAACCAGTTTAAATCTCCCAAAGGCAACTTATCTGTTGAATAAGTTTTCAAAGTTGCATTTGTATATGAGAAATCTTCTGGGATTGGCCAGGTAACATCTGTTCCAAACTGTGTATCTTTATAGAAATAAGCTGTTGCAGGTGTTTTACCTGCTCTTAAATCCTTAATGTTTGCAATCATATTATCGATGAGTTCTGATGGATATGTTTTCAAACCAGGATCAGCCTGAACTAAGGTATCTTTAATAAAGAAATTCTTTGGATAAGCTTGAACGAAATCGATTTTTGGAACTGGACCCAAGAACGGTTGTGCACGGATTGTATCCTTATAATAAGCTGTTAATTTAGGATCGCGATAGTTTGATGCACTTGCGAATACAACTCTTCGTGATTCAGGTGGGCCGTATGATGACGGCAAGTTTGAAATCAAAAACATACCTGATGTGTAAGATCTTGGATCACGATTTGGATTTTTCTTCAAACTATAATCTGCATCTCCTTCACCATGGAAGAATCCGTTAACTAAAAGAGTATTTGTAAAATATCCTTCACGCAAGTAACTTGTTTGGTTGATCATGCGGCCGATATTTACTAATGTGTTGTGATTGAAACGGATATATTTTGCTGCACCGCCTTCAACCTGGAATGGAGTCATACCAACATTGAAGAATGTATTGTTTTCAACAATGATTGTATCCTGGTCTGCCCACATAGACATACCACGGCCTTCCCACTGCTGTGTAGATGGCTGTCCAACTAAATTACGGAACTTACAATTTGTGATAAAAATCTTATTGCCTTTGCCAGTCCAAGCGATTGGTGCAAAGTTGCTGCGTTCGAATATACAATTATCAAAAGTATATTTTGAATTATTTGCATCGCTTTGAATTGTCTGGTAATATGTTTGAGTATTATCTCCATCACGACCAGTTATATAAAGGTTTTTGAAAACAACTCCTTCAGTTAACTGCATCATACGATCGAGAGAGCTACCATCAGCTCTTTTAACAATCTGTAAAACTGCTGGATTTTGTAAAGCATCTTTTGGGTTTGGAGTTTCACCTACAAGACGAAGAACTCTTGTACCGGGTTCAATCTTGTTCGCTATCCAATAAAATCCACCTTTTTGTAATTTGTAAACGCGCCCTGCTGGTGGAGTTTTATCATTTAAGATTGCATCCCTTAGAGCGTCTACTTTAACTGTACCATCTGCATTAGCCCATTTTACAACAAGAGTATCTTGTGCAATTGACTTCTGAGTTGGTAAGAAGACAACTCCAAGCAAAAGAGTCAACAGAATAATTCTGTAGTTAAGCTTCATTGAAATCCTCCTATCATTTGTTTGTGGTTTTGTTTGTTTAATAAACGGTTTCACGTTTTGGAAACTCATTATAGTTTATATCTAATTCCGACATCAGTCGTAAATCCATAATATTCCATATAAGTTGGATTTATCAGTGTATTACCTCTGTAACTTATATCCCTTGTATTATTCAAGTTGTTGAAATTTGCAAATACCTGGAAGTTCTCATTAATTTTTTGCTGAAGTGTAAGATCTAAACGAGAATATGGACCGGTATATTGATCGAGAATCGGCTGAGTGCTAATGAATGCAGTTTTATCTGTCTGATACAGATAAGATAACCTTGCCGAAAATCCACCGAGATCGTAACCAATAGTAATGTTTGCTATGTGTGTTGGTTGATCAGGCATACGTGAATGACGTAAGCTATCAGTTAAGATCTGCGAATATCTTGGCGGTCTTGATCCAGGAATGATTGGACCATTAACAACATAATATATTTTTTTGCCGATATCTGATGTTATGTAAGTATAATTCACATTAAGAATTAAACCGCTAAATACTGAAGGTAGATACCAGAAATGTGTCTGCCAGTCAATTTCAACTCCTTTGTAAATCGCCGGCTCTTCATTGTTTATGTAAGTATCAATTTGAGGTGATGCGTTTTTCAACCAGTTGGAAGCATACGATCCATCATCATTCAAATATTTATCGGTACCATCCGGGAGTAATAAACCGTCCGGTAATGTAATTCCATTTCTATAATTAATAGTAACCTGGAATATCAAGTCTTTAATTGTCTTATAAAATCCTGCAACTGTAAATAAACCAATATTATTTTCGAATATCGATACTGACGCATCCCAGTTTGTTGAATGTGCAGGTTTAAGTGATGTATTTGCAGCTCTAACATATGAAGCATAACTGTTAATCGAAGAAATTGGAGTGTACTGCATGTAATCAGGTCTTGTTAATGTTTCTGTTCTTGCCAGTCTAATTTTCAGCCAGTCAGTAGGCTGCACTTTCAGGTGAATCATCGGCAGCAAAAATTCATTCTGACGAACAGATTCAACTAAACCTAAATCAGCAGGTGCAGCAGCTGTATTATTGATTGTAACTTCTCTATAACGCTGTCCATGATATTTTGAATAATCTTTTTCCCATCTAACGCCAGGAGTAAAAGAAATAAAATCTCCCATGAAATTAAATTCGGCCATTGCGTATAATGCCTGATACTCTTCATGGCCATCATAATCTCTACCTCTTGAGTTAACTGCATAAGTTAACCAGCGTGATGTTGTTGCCAAGTAATCAGCAGCTTGTTTGAGCATATCTCTGTTAGCAACAAAACCTAATGGATATTCCCCATTCAAAAAGTTATCTCTTGAATAATCGGTAAGGAATGCAGTAATAGGAAGGTCACCATTCTGCCGAACAAGTTCTTTGATACCCCAATCAGGATAAGCAGAATCGAGATCAGCAAGTGTAGGATTTGGACCACTTCCATTTCCATATTGAAGACCATTCACGCCATGATCATTTTCATCATTCCATCTATTCAGACCTTTCCACTTACCACCAACTTTAAGATAACCAGTTGTTATATCATACAGATTAAATGGTAGCGTTACATTAAACTGTAATGAAGACTGTTGTTCATCTCTTGTATAGTCTCTAACATTAATGTTTGCAAAACCTGTTTTAGCTGAATCAATGGTTGCCATCAAAGGTATCTCTCGAGGATCTGTATCAGCAGTTACTGTACCGGTAAATGAACTGTTCTCCTGTACAAATTGGAAAGAATAATTTGTAGGATCAGAATAGTGTGATTCATTTTTAGAGAGACTCAAATCATATTTTATCCA
>DAIEQP010000230.1 GCA_027347805.1 Ignavibacteria bacterium
TTCGATATTAATCCCGGGGTGATCAATAGAAAAAATTCCATTAATCATAATTAAGTTTTATTTTTAACCGCATTATCGGGATGATTATAAAATGGAAAAACATAGAATCTATACAACAAGTTTTGCAAGTGTTTATCCTCATTATGTAGCAAAGGCGGAGAAAAAGGGGCGCACAAAGGAAGAAGTTGATGAAATAATCTGCTGGCTTACCGGCTACAGTCGGAAAGAATTTGAAAAACATATTGCAAAAAAAACCGACTTCGAAACTTTCTTCACTAAAGCTCCCCAGCTTAATCCTTCACGGAATCTGATCAAAGGGGTTGTATGCGGCATCCGTGTGGAAGAAATAAAAGAACCGCTGATGAAGGAGATCCGATTTCTCGATAAGCTGATTGATGAGCTTGCTAAAGGAAAGGCAATGGAGAAAATTTTAAGGAAATAAAAATTCCAGCAGCTGAATTATGAACAAACAATTAATAATATTATTCGTACTAGGCATTGGATTTTTAATCTCATGCAGCAACAGCAAAGTTTCGAAGTCTGACATTCCTGCCGGAATTAATGAATCAATAAAAGAATGGGAAAGTTTAAAATTCGGTGCGTTTGTTCATTTCAATGATAATACATCAGTCGAAAAGGAGTTAAGTCAAAACAGCAGTCCTGATATTTTTAATCCGGTTAACCTGAATTTTGAATCGATGATGGATGCATTTCAGAAAGCCGGTGTTAAATATGCAGTTCTTACAGCAAGACATACATCGGGGTTCTGTTTGTGGGACAGCAGAGCAACAGAATTTGATGTCGCTAATAGTCCATTCAAAAAAGATGTTGTTAAATTATTCATCGATGCCTGCCGTAAATACAATATTAAACCGTGTCTTTATTACTGCATGTGGGGCAAGGACTGGAAACCGTGGGAATGGAATGCTGTAATAAAAAGGGAAGTGGCTTCATCATCATCAAAGGAAATTATAAAAACACAGTTAACCGAACTCGCAGAAAATTATGGAGATATTTTTGAGTTCTGGCTTGATATGAAATGCTGGACGGATACAACTTTAACTGCCGCTGAAATTTATGATCTACTGAAAAAGAAAAATCCAAATACAATTGTTCATTTCAACCAGCATGTTCAGGATGGAACAACAATAAAATATTTTCCGACGGATATTGTAAACGGTGAAGAACGCACACCGCCCGAAAACGGGCATAATCCTTACAGGGTGATTGAATCAAAAAATTATTATCTCCCTTTCGAATATGAAATCACTTCTCAACGATGCGATCAAAGGACAATCGGGCATGGACTAATGAAAGGTTCTGTCTGGTTCACATATTCCGACAGCAGATTTTATAATGTTGATAGTTTATTCAAATATATAAAGCTGAGTTTCGACAGGGGAGGAAGTAATATTTTATTATCAACCGCACCGGATAAAACCGGAACATACCGAAGCGCAGATTGCGACAGCATTATTAAACTCGGCACGATGATAAGAGAATACATCAAAACAAAGATCAAATAAAAAGCTGCAGATTAGTTTAATGGTTTTTACAGCTGTCCCAGTTTTAAGTAGAATTTATTCCTGATTTTATTGTTCCTAACTCTTTTCTCAAATTCACTTAATGCCAGCTGAATTGAATCCGACTGTCCCTGTTTTTCCCACGATGCAATAGCTTTGAAGAGGGAATTTAATCCCTCTTCGCTGTTTGGATTTTTTCTGAAATGATTCAATAGACTGCTTTGAGATAAATTAATTGTCTGTTCAATTATAGCGGCAGCGGTGCGTTCATTATTTTTTCTTTTATTATACCAGTTGTTAAATGTTACAATTGAACATCCTATAATCAGTACGAGAAAAATAATCTGTTTTTGTTTTTCTCTATTCATATTCATAAACTCATTCCTTTCCGCTAACAATTTATTTATGGAACAATTAAATCTGTGGATGAATTATGTTTTTCATGTTTGCCTGTTTCGGAACGGCAATTCGGACAGAACTGCCATTCAGGTTTAATCGGGTACTGGCACTGCTGGCAGAATGTATTGGATAAATCATAACCGCAGTGAGGGCAGTAAGCTCGTGTTCCGTTCAATTCACCATCGCACTTTGGGCAGTTAAATGATTTTAAAGTTGATGGTCTTGTGATCAGATAAATTGTTAATCCGAAGAAAAGAGAAGTTAATGCAAGGAAAGCCCAGATGCCCGGAGTTTTAACATCCCTTTCTTCTGCATCGATATAAACCCATGTTGGTAAAAGGAACCATAAAAATGCGCCCGATACACAAAGAAATATTATTGAAAGAATCTGTAGTGTGAATAAATAAGGGCTCGGTTCAAATCTATGTTCACTGTAATATTTCTGAATATTAACGTGATCATCAACTTTCATATAAAGTTCACCGATTAGTTTATTGTTTGCATCATACACAGGAGTTGTGAAAGTTGTAGTTACAGACTGCATCACTTCCCATGAACCATCTTCTTCAGGGAAATGCCATCCGCCCGGGTAAGGCATTGGCTGTTCATATCTGTCAAACTGTGTGAAGTCTATCTGATCTATCTTATCAATTAACCGGGTCATAAAATCATTCCGGTCACGGTAGAAACCGTCGGTCTTAAACATGTCGGTATATTTATCATATACTTTATTTGCTTTCTGGAAATTTGCCGGGGGCACACCAAAAATGAAATCTCCGTTAACTGAAGACATCCACAAATACTTTTTCGGCTGATCGGTTCTCTGGTGATCCATTAAATATTCAGCCTGGAGTTCATTTATAAGCACAAGATCAGGCTGCGCTGTTTTAATTTTACCGGCAATTTCTTTAAGATATTTTTTGTTTTGTTCCATAAAAGAATTCATATAAGACTTGAATTCATCCTTATGTGTACTGAATTCCGAATTCTTTATTGGAATTAATGCAATAAGCACAATCAGCGAAACAGAAGCTACTATCGCTGCGGGTATTGCCAGTTTTCTGATAAGTTTACGTTTGTTCATATATACTCCGTAAGTAATTTATTTATTAACTAAATTTTTTCTTGCTGTCGGATTCGAATAATAAAACCGGCGCAATTGAAAGTGTTATGAATGAGCCGACAATCAGAACAATTATTACAGATAAACCAACTCCGCCGATTGACTGAATCAGCCAGTGATTCTGAATTGATTTCCAGATAGGCGCATTTGTCAGCTGGATCTTCAGGAAATATATTATTGCGAAAAGGAATATTTCCCCGAATGCAATTTGAAGAATGGGCACAAGCTGAACACCCGATTTCCTTTTAGCCGGCTGAGGAGCCGAAACAGAAACTTCTGCTAGAATATTTTCAAATACTTTTGCCGATGGTTTTTCTTCATCAACTTTATCAAGAAGCGTCATTGTTTCTTTTACAGATGCAATGTATTCCCTGCATTTTTTGCATTCGGCCAGATGTTCTTTTGTTTCTGAATGCTTGCTTTCATTTCCTTCAAGGAAATAGAGATCCAGCAGATTATGTTTGTTATCGCATTTCATATTAAAACGTTCCTTTTTGAAGCAACCTTTTTAGTTGAATTAATGCATTATGAAATCTTGCTTTTAAAGTTCCTTCAGGTGTATTTGTTATTTCGGCTATCTCGGAAAATTTCATTCCCTGGTAATGTTTAAGTATTACTACTTCTTTTAAAAATGGATTTAACTGCTCAAGCGCTTTGCTGATCATATCTTTTATATCAGAATGCTCAAGGAAATTTTCAATTGGTTCATCATTTTGCGCGCTTGTATTTTCATCATCAGAAATAAAGTTTTCCAAATCAACATAATGATAAGAATATCTTTTCTTTACCATTTCATTGCGAGTAACATTAATTCCTATTGTGAAGAGCCATGCTTTATAAGTGCCTTTGGCCGGATTGAAAGTATGAGATGCAAACCAGGAGCGGGTGAAAGTTTCCTGTAAAAGATCTTCCGAAATTTCCCTGTTGTTTGTATAACGCAGAATAAAATTAAAAACACTTTTACCGTACCTGTCGTATAATACTTTAAGCGCCCGGCTATTCCTTTCACAAACCAGTACCATTAGTTCCTCGTCGGAATATTTAGTCATATCTTTTTCGATATCATCCATTTATATAACTATACCGGGTTAATGCGCAAAAAGTTGTCTGGCCTGGAAAAAAATATTTACTTTTTCCTGCAGGGATAAATATAACCTGATTAATTAAAAAGTAGTAACCGGCGGGGAGGGAATTATCAGATTTTAGCTTTTTTTAACCTGAGTGAATTTGTTACAACAGATACAGAACTTAAACTCATTGCAAGTGCTGCAATCATAGGATTTAATTTTCCAAATACAGCAAGAGGAATAAGAATTACATTATAGAAAAACGCCCAGAACAAATTTTGTTTTATCGCGGAAATTGTCTTTCTGGAAAGGTTAATTGCTTTTGCTACAGAATTAAGATCTCCTTTTACAAGTGTAATCTGCGCGGTTTCAATTGCAACATCTGTTCCCGTTCCAATTGCAATGCCCACATCCGCCTGTGCAAGAGCGGGGGAATCATTTATTCCATCTCCAACCATAGCAACTATTTTATTTTCCTGCTGGTATTGTTTTACGATATCCGCTTTGCCGCCTGGTAAAACTTCAGCTTTGAATTCAGTGATGCCGCTTTGCCTTGCAATATGTTCGGCGGTTTTATAATTATCCCCTGTAATCATTACACTGTTAATGTTCATCTCTTTTAATTTAGCAATTGCTGCCGCAGATGTTTCTTTTAATTTATCCTCAACTGTTATAATTCCTTTCAGCTCCTGCTCAACCGCAACATATAAAATTGTTTTACCAACAAGTGATTCGGTTCCGTTCAATTCATCAACATTAATCGCAAATTCATTTAGAAGCTGTCTGTTGCCGACAATAACAGTTTTATCATTTACTAAACCGGTGATTCCAAAACCGGAATGGCTGCTGAAACTTTCCGGCTCAGCTAAAGAAACATTTTTCTTCTTTGCTTCATTCAGAACTGCCGCTGCAAGCGGATGTTCTGATTTTGATTCAAGCGAAGCTGCATAAAAAAGAATTTCATCTGCTGTTGTGCTGAAATTGATAACAGATGATACTTCCGGCTTTCCTTCTGTAATTGTTCCCGTCTTATCAAAAATAATTGTAGTGATGTTTTTTGCGATCTCTAAACTCTCACCGTTTTTTATCAGGATTCCATTCGATGCACCCAGACCGGTTCCAACTATAATTGCTGTCGGAGTTGCAAGTCCTAAAGCGCAGGGGCAGGCAACTATTAAAACGGCAACAAAATTTATAAGCGCATTCGAAAAAGTATTTTCACTTCCTATAATCAGCCAAGAGATAAATGTTAATATGGCAATTACAATTACTGCAGGTACAAATACTGAAGCTACTTTATCAACTAATTTCTGTATCGGCGGTTTACTTGCCTGTGCCTGCTCTACAAGTTTAATAATTTGAGAAAGGATCGAATTATCACCGGCTTCAGTAACCCTGAAATTAAATGAACCGTTTTTGTTTATTGTGCCCCCAATTACTTTTGAGCCGGTTTCTTTTTCAACAGGAATGCTTTCACCGGTTATCATTGATTCATCTACTGCAGAATTGCCGGATATAATTATTCCGTCTGCAGGAATTTTCTCCCCGGGACGAATAACTACAATATTATCCTTCTGTAAATCTGAAAGGGGAATTTCTTTTTCAATATTTTTAACAAGTATTCTTGCAGTTTTAGGTTTGAGTTCAATCAGCTTTTTAATTGCATCGTTAGTTTTTCTTTTTGCCCTGTATTCAAGAAGTTTTCCCATTAATATTAATGTTATAATAACTCCGGCAGTTTCAAAATAAACATGCGGTGTGTTGCCGTTAACGGAAAATTCGTCGGGGAATAAAGTTGCAAGTACACTATAGCCGTATGCCGAACCGGTTCCGATAGCGACAAGGGAATTCATTTCAAAAGAAAAGTGTCTAATGTTTTTTATAAACACTTTGTAAAATCTTTTTCCCGAAATGAAAATGATCGGTGTTGCGAGAATTAAAAACAATTTATGCGTGTAATCTTCGCTTATAGGCCAGTTGTGATGAAAATATTCAATATCCATCAGCATGCTCAAAACAAAAAGCGGAATAGTAAAAATGAGAGCAAGGAAAAAATCATTTTCCAGCTGTTTAAACTGTTCATCATTTTCGGATGCAGACTGATTTTCGGAAACAGCAGTTTGAGGTTTTTCTTCCCGCAGTTTTAACTTGTAGCCATATTCTTCTACTGCGCCTGCAATTGAATTTAAATCGATTTCTTTTTCGGTATTAAACGTAACATGTTCATTGGCAAGGTTAACGTTTACATTTGTAACACCGTCAAATTTGTTGATTATTTTCTCGACCCTTGCTACGCAGCTTGCACAGGTCATTCCTTCTACGGGAAGATTGTAGGTTTTCATTTTATTACTTTGAATCCTGCTTCAACGATTGCGTCTTCAAGCTGCGATTCTGAAACTTTCGAATTATCATAAGTTACTTTTGCAGAGCCGATTTGAACTTCACTTGATTCAAGCGGAAGTTTTGACAACTCTTTTTTAACAGCCATAACACAGTGATTGCAGTTCATCCCGGATATTTTTATTTCCTGTTCTTTCATAACAGCTCCTTTGATTTATTTTCTCAGTAAAAATATCAACCGGCAGGCATAGAATTGTTATATAATAAACAATAAATGTTATACTATAATCTGAAAGTGGAAAGGCTGTTATTTAACCTTATCAAGCGGCTGGCGCATATTTTCAGTCAAATTTTTGAACTGGCTTGCTGTAAATCCCGTTGTCTTTTTAAATTGATTGGAAAGGTGCTGCACACTGCTGTATCCAAGCTGGTAGGCAATTTCGCTTAAAGAAAGCTCACCATATTTTAATAATTCTTTCGCCCGTTCAATTTTCTGCAGAATTATATATTGCTCAATTGTAATGCTTTCCTGTGCTGAAAAAAGTCCGCTGAGATAATTATAATCCCATCCCAGCTCTTTTTCGATTAATGATGAAAACTTGTGAAGCTTTTGAGGATCCGATTTGGGATTGTACAACACTTTGATAACAAGACTTTTTATTTTCTCAACAATTTTAGCTTTTTTGTTTTCAAGAAGTTCAAAGCCATTCTGCGCCAGGACAGAACTGATTTTATCAATCGGCAGTATATTAACAGGGAGCTCGGTTTCTACTTCACCTAATGAAATATTTTTAATAACAACTCCGAGCTTTTCAAGCTCCTGCCTTACAACAAAAATGCATCTGTTGCAAACCATGTTTTTTATATATAAAAAATTATCCATCATGGTTTCTTAATTAATTTGACAAAAAATAATTAATAATAAACACAATTGATAAACAATAATTATCCATATAAAAGTTTACTATTGAGTGAATCTTATAGGGGAAAAAAAGGGAAGGGCAGTAAATTATTTTTTGCCG
>DAIEQP010000293.1 GCA_027347805.1 Ignavibacteria bacterium
CTCCGATAAAAATGGAATCAGTAATATTTACAGAATGAAAATCGAAAATGGTAAACCAGCATCGCAGGCAGTTCCAATAACAAATTCTCTTAATGAAATCGTTTAGCCATCACTTTCAGCAGATGGTAAAAAGCTTGTATTCTCAGCTCTCTATAATCTTGGGTATAACATATATATGGTTAATAATCCTTTTGAATCTAAAGTTGAGAATGACACGTTACGCAACACTGAGTACATGACTGAAGTAATGCATCCAAAGACAATAAAAAAGATTAATGATGAGACGCCGGCTTTAATAAAAATCAAAGCAGAAAATTCATCGGTTGCAATCAGTGATACCGCAAACACAAAGAATGAGCCGAGAATTTTTGTTGGACAATATGTTAGTGATAAGAAAGAGAAGAAAGACTCGGCAAAAACAGATTACAGTAAATATGTATTTGCTTATAATAAAACGGAAAGCGACAGCGAAAGAATTGCTAAACGGAATATGATGTTTTCAGAAAAACTTGATGCTAATGGAAATTTTTTGGTAAATAAATACAAAGTAAATTTTACGGCAGATTTGGTATATGCAAATGCAGGCTATACAACTCTGTATGGCTTATTAGGAACAACAATTCTTTCATTCAGCGACATGCTTGGGAATCACCGTTTAATTGGACAAACAAGCATGCAGATTGATATAAAAAACAGTGATTACGGTTTAGCATACTTCTACTTAAAAGAAAGAATGGATTATGGAATTCAGGCTTTTCATACAGCAAGATTTTTATATAAATCAGGATACTTTTCGGATTTCTTATATCGTTATAGAAATTTTGGGTTGATACTTTCAGCAAGTTATCCGTTCAATAGATTTAATCGTTTTGATTTTGGGTTAAGTTATCTTCGTGTTACATCTGAAAATCTTGACGACATTACCGAACCAATTGATGAAAACTCTTTTACTATTCCAACTTTTAGCTTCATACACGACAATGTTATGTGGGGATATACTTCTCCAATTGAAGGAACGCGTTATTATTTAACTTTCTTTGGCGATCCAGGATTTATTAAATCAACTCAGAGTTTCTATTCACTCACCGCTGACTACCGGAAATATTTCCGCTTTTGGTATGATAACAGTTTTGTATTCAGGATTACTGGCGGTTATTCTGGAGGAGGTAATCCTCAAAGATTCTTTATTGGTGGAACCGAAAACTGGATTAATAGATCATTCAAAAGTGGAGGAGTACCAATTTCATCAGCTTCTGATTTCGCATTTTTATCCCCCGCCCTTCCTCTTCGCGGTTACGATTATGCTGAAAAAATCGGGACTAAATTTGGCTTAATGAACCTTGAATTAAGAATGCCGATTATCCGCTATCTTCTTACCGGTGGATTGCCATTATTCTTCCAGAATATTTTAGGTTCTGCATTCATTGATGCAGGTTCTGCCTGGGATGATACAGGGAAGCTGAAATTTATTGGAAAGAATGATAGCGGTTCAACTGTTACACAAGATCTATTGCTTGGTACCGGTGTTGGATTCAGAGTTGCATTTTTATTTTTATGGAGAATAGATATTGCATGGCAGTATAATCTTGATACCTGGTCTCCCCCGCGTTACTACATTTCACTCGGTTATGATTTTTAGGAAAACCCGGCTAAATGCCGGGTTTTCTATTTAACTTTATTTTGTTCCACCCTTTTTGTCAGTTGATGAACTTCCTTTATTAGAACTTTTATTTTTGTAATCAGTCTGATAAAAACCGCTTCCCTTAAAAATTGGTGCTGCACCGGCACTGATTAACCTTTTTACATGGCCTTCGCAAACCGGGCATTTAGATAATGGCTGATCCGTTATTTTTTGAAATTCTTCAAATGTATGTCCGCAGTCGAGGCATTTATAGTCGTATGTTGGCATTTATTTCCTTTAATAAAATTTATTTGCAAAAATATATTTGCTGCAAAGATAAATCAAACTTCTAGATTAGATGAATATTTCGCATATTTGTTTCAAAAAAAATTACGACATGAAAGTAAAAATCAGCATTTCCCTTTTACTATTACTTTTTCTGAGTAGTTGTTTAAACTACACACAAGTTACAACAATTAAAACAGACGGCACCGGAAATATGTTCATTCATTACTCAATGAAATGGAATAATCAACGTGACTCTGCAATGGTTGAGCAATTGGGAATTTTTAATAAAGATTCTGTTTACAAAGAATTTTCATCACAATTTAGTCATCTAAATAATGTGAATATTTACAAGGATGTAGACAGCACAATTCATACAAAAGTTGAATTATACTTTAACAGCCTTGATTCATTAAATAACACGCCGGCTTTCCGAAAATCTCAGCTTTCGGTTAAAGAAAGCGAGAAAAACACAAAAGTCTTTTCCCAGTTTATTCCTCCAATTGCAACCGGTTTTGGATACGGTAATCAGAAATTTACATTTACTTTTATCTATTATTTACCGGGAGAAATTCTAAGCCACAACGCTACTGATATTAACCGGAATAGATTGACCTGGAAATATTCTGTTGATGAAATCGGGATGGGCAAATATATTACTGCAACCTATCGCCCGTTTAAATTGAAGGAAACTCCTATCTGGATTTATATAATTGCATTATTTGTTCTTTCAGTTGTAATTGTTTACTTGTTCAGTAAAAGAATTAAATAAGGTAATCATATCTTTAATAAGTATATTTTATTGACAGGCCATGGTCAAATCTTTATATTTGGCGACCAAATTTTTAACCAAAAGTAGGGATCCAGGTTTGGATAGGCAACCATTTATTTTTTCCGGAAGATCTAACCCTGAGCTGACCCAAAAAATTTGCGATCATCTTGGTATAGTTCAAGGCAAGGTTGATATTAAGAATTTTAGCGACGGTGAAATTTGGGTGAAGTTTCAGGAAAATATCAGGGGGCGGGATATTTATATTGTTCAATCTACAATGCCTCCTGCTGAAAATCTTTTGGAACTTCTAATAATGCTTGACGCAGCAAAAAGAGCTTCTGCATCAAGAGTAACAGCTGTTCTTCCATATTTTGGATATGCTCGGCAAGATCGTAAAGATCAGCCGAGAGTAGCTATTACTGCAAAACTGGTTGCTAATTTAATTGCATCTGCCGGAGCCGATAGAGTTATTACAATGGATTTGCATACTGCTCAAATTCAGGGATTTTTTGATATCCCATTTGATCACTTATATGCATCCCCTGTTTTTTCTGGTGTGTTTGCTGAAGTTGGAAAAGATTTTGTTGTTGTATGCCCCGATGTAGGAGGAATTAAATTAGCTCGTTCATATGCAAAACGAATGAATGCTGGTCTCGTTGTAATTGATAAACGAAGACCCAAACATAATGTTGTTGAAGTGATGGAAATTATTGGTGAAGTAAAAGATAAAAATGTTCTTATTGTTGATGATATGATTGATACTGGAGGAACCTTTGTAAATGCTGTTAAAGCATTAAAGGACAGAGGCGCCAAAGAAATTTTTGGTGCAATTACGCATCCGCTTCTTTCTGGCGATGCAATTAAAAAGATTGATGAATCTGAGCTTACAAAATTGTATGTAACAGATAGTATTCCTTTGAAATCGGAATCTGAAAAAATTATTATTAGAAGTGCTTCAGGGTTGTTGGCTGAAGCAATTATTAGATCAAACAGAAATGAATCTATCAGTTCTCTTTTTGAGATTGATAAAGACAAAAGTTAGAAGAAATATATATTGGGAGTAACTTAACAATGTCCGAAATAAGCGTACAAGCAAGCAAAAGAACGTTGACTACAAAGGGTTCCGTCAATCAATTACGTAAAGCCGGAAACGTTCCAGGTGTTTTTTATTCAAAAGGTGTTGAACCAATTGCTATATCATTACCTGAAAGCTCTTTAAAACCATTAGTTTATACATCT
>DAIEQP010000254.1 GCA_027347805.1 Ignavibacteria bacterium
GGGATTTGGCTGAACTGTTATGCTCAAGTATCTCTTATCCTCAAATCCTCCAAATGCAGCAGAAACATTTGTAATAATTTTCCACTCAGCAGGAACACGTAATTCAACGCTTCCAAAAATTGACGATACATTCAAAACTACTTCGCCGGGTGCAAGTTTAGCCTGGGTTAAATTTAATTCTACGCTTCCGAATACAGCACTTACATCACCGCCCTTAAAATTCTGGGATGTAACTATGCTTTTACTGCTTGTAAAAACTGCAGATTCATTGATTGTATCCAAATCGTATGTTTTTCTATTTCCGGCAAAATTGAAATTATTATGCGATTCCCAATTTCTAAAATGTTCTTGGGTTTTTTCATTCACATGCTGTTTCCAGAATTCGGAATTCTCGGGTCCGCCTTGAGAGAAAAACTTTTCCGAATGATTCCTATCATTAAAATCGCGGCCATTTCTTCTTCCGTTTATATTGAGAATCATCCAGATTCCGGCAAGAATTATGATTAAAGGCCAGAGGTTTCCAAATGTTAATAAACCGAAGAATGGGAAGAAAGGTAGTTTATTTATTGTACCTACAATTCCAAACCCAAGAATTACATAGCCTGGAAAACTTTTGTTGTTATTCGATATGATAATCGCCCCAATTATTATCATAAATGTATTCCATGAAAAAATTAAATGATGAATCGGAAATCCGAAATCAAAAACATTAAAATTATCAGTCAACCAAAACAGACCAACAATTACTAAAAATATTCCAATCCAGTTTTTTGCATTTCCAGTTCGCATAATATTCTCCTTTAAAAAACTGTTTTTACTTCGCCGCCGCCAAAAATTGCAACGCCTTTTATAATCAATAATTTATTTGAATCGTAAACCTGATTTGGATCGGTTCTGCGTTTATCTCCAAAACCACCGAAGATTGGAAGCACATCAACTTCAACCTTCCAATCATGAGGGACGATTATTGAACTACCGCCAAAAATTGAGATCACTTCAATAATATTTTCTCCGTCGGCAAGTTTACTATTAAGAAGATTTACCTCCGAACCGCCGAAGATAGAAACGATATTTCCACCTTTAAAATTATCAGAGAAGACTACTTTTTTCCCGCCGCCAAACAAACTTACCTGTTCAAAAAACTCAGTTGATTTATGTTCACCATTCTCAGTTTTAGCGTTAATATTGAAATGGAAAACGCTTCTTCCTCCGCGTCCGTAAATAATATACAAACCAATCAGAACAAGAATTAGGGGCCATAATTCGGGAAACAAATTGAAAATTCCGATACTAATTAAAACAGCGCCTGCAACTTTATTTCTTGCTAGTAAAAGAAATAGTATTCCTGCAAAGATGAACCATGTTTGCCATTCATATACAAACTCGGGTATGAGAATCTGAAATTGTTCATAATTCTGAGCAAACATTACAAAGCCAATAAGCACCAGCATTATGCCGATAATTATTCTGCCATGAATTCCTTTTGCCATTTTATTCTCCTTTATTTAATCTTCACTTCTTTTGACGGCAAAAATATTAGACAGTTACTTATTTGAATAGCAGTTTTCGGTGAACATAGGATATTTATCGGTAAACAGAGATTGGGAAGTTTTATTTTTTTTCTTCGTCAATAAGTTTTTTAAGAAAACTACCCATAAATGACGAGAATGATAATAAAAGTCCCAGAAGTATAAATAAGATTATGCTTAGCAGAAATCTTGATTCAATTCCATTTTGAATGATCATAGCGATTGGCTGAAGACAAATTACAGCAAAACCAAACAAGAAAGCTTTGACCGGTTTTAGAAATCCGAACAAGAAATTGATTATTAGTAAAATTTGTAACCCGATAAAGAAATAATATTTACTATCCCAGGCATCTCTTCGGTGGGCAAAAATTGTTGTAGCCAGCCATATCATAAGTCCCATTACAGAAAGTCCAAACGAAACAAATAAATAGCTCTTAGAACCAATGTTCTCAGCAGTAAATAATTTTTTACTCATTAATTAATCCCTTGCTTTCTGCTGCAGGTAATTCCTGAACGTCACGCAGCTGGCGTTCAATTTTTCTTGATGACTTTGCAGCATCATCAATTGTGTTACTGGCTTCCTGAAGTTTCTTTTGAGTTTTTTCAAGAACGTCACCGAACTTACCGAATTCTGTTTTTACCCCGCCTAAAATTTTCCAGACTTCACTTGTGCGTTTTTCGATTGCAAGCGTTCTAAAACCCATTTGCAGGCTGTTTAAGATTGCCGAAATTGTTGTCGGACCCGCAACTGTTACACGATGTTCCCGCTGAAGAAAATCTGCAAGTCCGGGTCTTCTAAGAACTTCAGCATATAAACCTTCGACAGGCAAAAACAGGATTGCAAAATCTGTGGTGTGCGGCGGATCTAAATATTTATCTGCAATTTTTTTCGCCTCGGCTTTAATTCTTGTTTCAATTGCTTTTGAAGCTTCGTTGATAATATCCTGATTTGCATTATCCTGCGCATCAAGTAATCGCTGGTAATCTTCTAGAGGAAATTTAGCATCTATCGGAAGTAATACAATTTCGGAAGAAGAAGAATTTCTGCCGGGAAGTTTAATTGCAATTTCAACCCTCTCATTACTTCCTTTTTTTGTAACAATATTTTTATCGTACTGATCTCTCACAAGAATTTGGTCAATCAAATTTTCCAGTTGAACTTCTCCCCACGTTCCGCGGGTTTTAACATTTGTTAGAACATTTTTCAAATCCCCAACGCCGCGTGCAAGTTCCTGCATATCACCAAGACCTTTATAAACCTGTTCCAGTCTATCGCTAACCAGTTTGAAAGATTCGCCGAGCCGCTTTTCTAAAGTATCGTGCAGTTTTTCATCAACAGTTCTTCTCATCTCTTCAAGCTTTTTCTCATTTCTTTCCTGAATCTCTTTTAATTGGGCTTCAACTTTAATTTGAAGCTGATCAAATTTTTGTTCGTTTGTTTGGGTTAAAGTATTCAGCTGTTTAGCAAAAATTTCAAGCTGATTTTTTTGCCCCGCTGAAATTTCGGAAATAGTGGTGGTAAGCTGTCCGCCTAGTTTTATTACTGAAGAATTTATTTCTTCTCTTTGCGATCTGGCAATTTGAGTTGATTCATCACGGTTTCTAGCTAATTCATCTCTGAATGATTTATCAAGCCGCGAAAATTCTTCGGCAGAATTATTCCCCTGAATCGAAGAAATCTTTTTATTCAGTAAAAGAAAAAAAGAAGCAATTGCTACAATTACAAGTCCGAAACCAAGCAAAACAAATTCATTCATCATTATTTCCGAGAAGTGTTTTTTCAATGAACTTATTTATCAAATATTTTCTAATTGAGCAAATCAATTTATAAATTAGAGAAAGGAATAACGGTTTGAAAATATGAATTCTTGGAAAAAAACACTTATCGGGTTAACCTTCGTTTTAATAGTTGCAATTGCAGTTATATTAATTCTTGGTTATAAAATGCTGACAAAATCACTTGCAGATTATGATGGCGAAAGATCAATCGCCGGGATTTCTGCAAAAGTTACAATTTACAGTGATAAATTTGGTATACCACTGATTAAATCCGAAAACGATGAAGATGCAGCATTTGCACTCGGATATGTTCATGCTCAGGAAAGATTATTCCAGATGGATATTGCCCGCCGCGCAGGGGAAGGGAAGCTGAGTGAAGTTTTGGGAAGTAAATTAATATCAATTGACAAAATGTTTAGAACACTTGGCATTTTCAAGAATGCCAAAGCAAATTTTCCATTGCTGAATGATGCCTCGAAGAGAATTTTAATTGCTTATTCAAAAGGTGTTAATTCGTTTATTAAAGAAGCCCATGGCAAATATCCGGTCGAATTTGATATTCTTGGTTATGACCCTGAACCATGGAAACCGGAACACAGCATGATAATTGCAAAATTAATGGGATGGGAATTAAATATTAGCTGGTGGACTGATATTGTTTATTCACAGCTAGTGCAAAAATTTGGCGAACAAAAAGCTAAGGAATTGATTCCTGATTATCTTGAAAATGCACCTACAATTATTCCATCTGAACTTAAACAGGTTTCATCTATTAGTAATGATTTAATTAATGTGGACAGATCTTACAGAAACCTTATTGGATTGACCGGAACTCATATCGGCTCAAATAATTGGGTTGTAAATGGATTAAAATCTGCTTCCGGAAAACCAATTATTGCCAACGATCCGCATCTTGGCTTTACAGCTCCTGCAAGATGGTACTTCGCAATGATACGTTCTAAAAATTGGAATGCAGAAGGATTTACAATTGCCGGACTCCCATCAATTGTAATTGGGAAGAATGAAAATATTGCATGGGCAATGACAAATGTTATGGCAGATGATGCCGATTTCTTTTCGGAAAAAATTGATTCGACGGGAAGAATTTATTTCCATGACGGAAATTGGAAACCGCTGACAATTTATAAAGATACAATAAAAGTAAAGAATGAACAGGATGTAGTTTTCGAAATTAAAAAAACTTTACATGGACCGATTATTTCCGATGTCCATCAGTTTAAGAATATGTATTCCAAAAACGGAATGGTGAACGCGACATTGAGTTTGAGATGGACAGGATTTGAATTCAGTGATGAAATATATTCCTCTATTCTGTTAAACCGCGCAAAGAACTGGGAAGAGTTTAAAGAGGCTTTAAGATATTTTACTAATCCAGGACAGAATTTTGTTTACGCAGACAAAAACGGAAATATTGGTTATGTATGCGCTGCAAAACTTCCGATTAGAGCAACAAATTCTCCAACTTTTGTAATGGATGGAACTTCTTCGGCAAATGATTGGAAGGGATTTGTTCCTTATGATGAAATGCCTAAACTTTATAATCCGCCTCAAAATTATATCGCATCAGCAAATAATAAAACCGTTAAAAATTTTCCTTATCACATTTCGAATATCTGGGAACCTTCTTCCAGGATTGAAAGAATTACAGAATTGCTTACTTCAAAAACAATTCACTCAGTAAATGATTTTGAAAAATATCAGATGGATTTTGTTTCTCCTTATGCAAAGAATTTAACCCGGTATTTGCTGGATGCATTCAAGGGAGTAAAACTAAAAGATAAAAATCTAAAGTTGTGCCTTGATTTGATTGGTAATTGGAATTATGAAATTAATGCTAAAAGTCAGGCCCCAACGATTTATAATTTTTACCTGAAAAATCTAATCAAAAATGTATTGAATGATGATCTTCCTGATGATATTCTTAAAGAATATGTATTCATTGCTAATGTTCCTTATCGGAAAATAAATGAGATGATGGAAAAAGGATCTTCTTATTTTGATGATATAAGAACTCCTCAAATTGAAACGAAAGACGAAATAATTCGTAAAAGTTTATCAGATGCACTTTCGGAACTGGAAACAAATTATGGAACTGATTTAACTTCATGGCAATGGGGAGAAATTCATAAGGTTGTATTCAAACATATGTTCCATGACCAATCATCATTACTGGATAAACTTATAAATGTTGGGCCATTTGAAATTGGAGGAGACGGAACGACTATTTTCAATACCGAGTATTCATTTTCTGAACTTTACGATAAACAGAAAAATTTAACAGATCCCAAAAGAAAAGAAGTATTTGAAAATAAACTGGGACCATCAATGAGGTATATTTATGATTTTGGCGATCCGGACTATCTGTATATGATTTTGCCAACCGGTGAATCCGGACATTTTATGAATTCACATTACAAAGACATGACTGAAATGTGGCTGAAAGGCAAGTATATTAAATTGCCGCTTAACGAAAATGAGTTTATCAGGAACTCCAATCATTCTTTTACACTTTTGCCAAATTGAGAACTTGACTAACAAAAATATTAAATTGCAGAGCGAACTATAAAAGGAAACCATTAAAGTAATTGAACATCTTGAAAAAGCAACAAGTCCGTTAATTAGTTTCGAAATAATTCCTCCCAAGCGGGGCGGTAATGTAAAACAGTTGCTGAATGTATTGGATGATATCATAAAATATAACCCGCCCTTCATTGATATAACAAGCCACGCCGCAGAAGTAATTTATGAAGAGACAAGCGACGGCGGAATGCAGATGAAAGTAAAGCGAAAAAGACCCGGAACACTTGGATTATGTGCTCTTATCCAGAATAAATATAATATTGATGCAGTTCCGCATGTTCTATGCAGCGGTTTTACACGCGAAGAAACAGAAGATTTTTTAATTGAACTTCATTACCTGGGGATTGATAATATTCTAGCAATCAGGGGAGATGACAGCGCGTTCAAAAAACCTTTAAAATTTGGAAGAAGTATAAATGACTATGCTGTTGATTTGGTAAAACAAATCTCATCTTTAAATCAGGGCAAGTATATTGAAGAAGGACTCCTGGATGCTAATCCAATGAATTTTTGTATTGGTGTTGCCGGTTACCCTGAAAAACATTTTGAAGCAGCAAATCTTGCTAACGATATCCGAGAAACAAAAGCAAAAGTAGAAGCCGGTGCCTCATACATTGTAACTCAGATGTTTTATTCAAACGAATCTTACTTTAAGTATGTTGACCGATGTAGAAAAGAAGGAATTAATGTGCCTATCATTCCTGGCTTAAAAATAATTACATCTAAAGCCCAGATTAAATCCATTCCGAAAAACTTTTATATTGATATACCTTCTGATTTGGCAGACGAAATCGAAAAAGCTAAACCTGAAAATGTAATGGAAGTTGGAGTTAACTGGACAATGAAACAGGTAGAAGAATTGTTAAATAATAATGTGCCGTCAATTCACTTTTATGTTATGCAGAATTCCGAGCCTATAAAAATGTTAATGAATAAACTAAAAATATAAAATGATTGTTACTCCGGGTAAAATTAATATTAGATCTCGTTTTCCTAGAAAACTAAAATGGGGTGTTGCTGGCTGCGGAAATTTTACTGAAACATATTTTCTGCCTGCTCTTCAGCTTGTTCAGAGAAGTAAACTTGTATCAGTTTTCAGTCACGATCTTTCTCGCGCTCAAAATATTGCAACAAAATTTGGTGCAGTTAATTCATTCAATGATTTTGATCAGTTTCTTAAGAGTGATATTGATTCAGTATACATTTCGGGAGCCAATATTCATCACTACGAACATGTAATTAAGGCTGCAAAATCTGGTAAAAATATACTATGCGAAAGACCGATTGCTTTAACTTCTATTCAGGCAGAAGAAATGGTAAGGGTCTGCAAAGAAAATAATGTTTTGTTAATTACTAATCATCTGCATCGTTTCCATCCGCTTGTTCAGAAAGCAAAGGAACTTATAGATAAACAATTGCTGGGTAAAATAGTCTCTATTTCAGCTTCGTATAATTTAAGCTTCCCGCCTGATAATAATTTTCGGTTTAAAAAAGAATTAAGCGGCGGCGGCGTTCTGCGCGATCTTGGCTCACACATGATTGATCTCCTGAGATATTTTGGCGGTGAGATTGTTGAAGTAAAAGGTTTTATGGATAATGTTGTTTACAAGAGCGAAGTCGAGGATTATGCTTCTGCAATTGTAAAATATGAGCAGGGTGGGTACGGATTCTTTACATTTTCGTATGACAGTAAAAAAGTTTCAAACAGAATTGATATAACCGGTCATAACGGATCAATAAGTATCGAAACAATTTTTGCTAAAAAGAATACAATCTCAAAACTTGTTATTGATCTGAATGGAGAAGCGAAAAAAGTTTTTAGAAAGAGACTTAATAAAGTTGTTTTTATGGTTCGTGCGGTTCAGCGTGCTTTTCTTAAAAACGAATTCCACGATTTTTCCGGTCAAGATGGCGTTGCAAATTTGAAAATTATTGAACAGCTTGAAGCACAATGTCTCTCTATAAAGAATTAATCGAAATTTCACACAAGGTTTACCAAAAAGGTTTTGTGGCTGCTTATGATGGTAATCTTTCTGCCAGAATTGATGATTATAGAATTTTAATCACACCTTCCGGTAAATGTAAAGGTGAACTGGAAGAAAAAGATTTGCTCGAAATCGATTACAAGGGAAATCTGCTTCGCGGCGAGGGAAAGGTTTCTACCGAAGCTAAAATACATTTAGTAGCTTATAACAAAAGAAAAGATATTGGTTCGGTAATTCATTGCCATCCTGTATATGCAACAGCTCTTGCTTCTATTGGTGAGGGATTGATGAGACCTGTGTTTCCTGAAGTAATTCTTTCGTTGGGAAAAGTGCCTTTGTGTAAATATGGAACTCCATCCACCGATGAACTTCCCAATTCCATGTTGCCATATATTGAATACGCATGGGCAATGCTGTTTGAAAATCATGGGGCAATTGCATTTGGAAAAAATATCAAAGGCGCATATTTCAGAATTGAAAAACTCGAACATGCCGCACATACAATTGCCGCGGCAAGAATGATGGGGAGGGAGAAATCTCTTCCTATGAATAAAGTAAGAGAACTTTATTCGATTTCAGAAGAAGTTTATGGAATCAAAATAGATAAACGAAATCGATTTGATTATTGAAAACAGCTTTTAAATTATTGAGAGTAATATGGGAAACAGTAAAATTAATATTGCATTAATTTTTGGCGGAACATCTCCTGAAAAAGAAGTTTCTAAAAACACTGCTAAATCTATTCTAAAAGCGCTAAGAGAATTGGGATATAGCGTTAAACCGATTAATCCGGCATATGGAACCAATCAGCCTGAAAATGAAGATCTGTTTTTCGTTCAGGAAGAATATGTAGAGCCGTCTAACAGAAATTATATTGAAGCAATTAATTCATCGATGTTCGATAATATTGATCTTGCATATCTGGCGCTTCATGGAAGATGGGGAGAAGATGGAACAATCCAGTCACTTTTGGAATTGAGAGGAATTAAATACACGGGTTCGGGAATTCTAGCAAGTTCACTTGCGATGAACAAGGCAATGACAAAAGTTGTTATTCAGGATGCAGGCGTATCTACTCCAAAATGGATAACTGCAGAGAAAAGGGTAAACGATTTCGAAAAAATCTGCCGGCAAATCAAAGATGATTTCGGTTATCCATGTGTTATTAAACCAAACGATCAAGGTTCAACTGTTGGATTGACGATTTGCAAAGAAGAATCTCAAGTTGCTGATGCAATTAAACTTTCACTTAAATTTTCTGATACTGCACTCATTGAAGAATATATTCCTGGAAGAGAATTAACGATTTCGATTTTGGAAGGAAAAGCTTTGCCTGTTTTGGAAATAAAACCGAAAAGCGGTTTTTATGATTATGAAAACAAATACACTGCCGGTCGATCAGAATATATTTGCCCTGCCGAATTGCCTGAAGATATAAGTAAGCCGATGCAGGAACAAGCGTTAAATGCTTTCAATGCAGTTGGTTGTTCAACTTATTCCAGAATTGATTTCAGACTTACAGATGAAGGTAAATTTTATTGTCTTGAAATAAATACTCTGCCGGGAATGACAAGCTTGAGTCTTGTACCAAAAGCTGCAAAAGCTGCCGGTATTTCATTCGAAGAATTGGTAGAAAAAATTGTTAAAAACGCATTACAATGAATAACAAATTAGTTAAACGAATTATTGTTTTGGTTTTGTTTCTTGCTGTCTGCCTCTTTCTTGTATTTAATGAAAGCGGCTTTCTTAAGTATCTTAAAGTGCGAAGCGAATTAAAAAATATGAATAACCAAATTTTGCTTGCCGAGAAAAAATTGTCTGCGCTTCAAAAAGAAATTGATTCGCTGCAAACAAGCAAAGAGAAAATTGAAAGAGTTGCCAGAGAGAAATTTCATATGATGAAGAAGAACGAAAAAGCATTCAGGATTGAAGAAAAATAAATATTGTGAAAAATAAAATTCAAATTCCTCACATTCCGCTCGCAGAAAGATGCCGGCCCAAAACAATTGATGATTTTCAGGGACAGATAAAACTGGTTGGGAGCGGTAAACCTCTTAGAATTATGATTGAGAATGACACAATCAGTTCAATCATTTTATGGGGGCCGCCGGGAACAGGAAAGACTACACTTGCAAAAATAATTTCGGAAGCGACTAATTCTGAATTTTATCAGATCAATGCAGTTTCTTCCGGTGTTAAGGATATTCGGGAAATAATTGAGATAGCCAAAAATAATTTACAGCATTTCAAACGCACAATATTATTTATTGATGAAATTCATAGATTTAACAAAGCCCAGCAGGATGCACTACTTTCATCGGTTGAGTCCGGGCAGATAATTTTAATTGGCGCAACAACTGAAAATCCTTCGTTTGAAGTTATCCCGGCTTTACGTTCACGTGTTAGGACATTTGTATTAGAAGAACTTTCTAAAATCGATTTGCAAAATATTGTAAATTATGCTTTAACAAAAGATGATTTACTGAGCAAGTTATCAATCAAAATTGATGATCTTGATTACCTTCTTTACATCTCCGGCGGAGATGCACGAACACTATTAAATGTTCTTGAAGCATGTATTATTCAGGAAATAGATAAAGACGAGATTCTGATTACAAAAGAAGTAATAGAAAATATTGTTCAAAAGAAAAATATAATTTATGATAAAGCAGGTGAAGAGCATTACAATATTATTTCAGCATTCATAAAAAGTCTGCGAGGATCAGATCCGGATGCGGCAATTTACTGGATGGCAAGAATGATTGAAGGTGGGGAGGATCCTCTTTTTATAGCCCGTAGAATGGTTGTCCTAGCTTCAGAAGATATTGGTAATGCTTCTCCGAATGCACTTGTTCTGGCAGAAGCAACATTCAGTGCCGTTCATAAAATCGGAATGCCTGAGGCAAGAATAATTTTAGCTCAATGTGCAACTTATCTGGCTTCATCACCCAAAAGTAATGCCTCGTATATGGCAATCGATAATGCATTGAGTGAAGTAAGAAATTCTAAACTTGAAGGGGTTCCGATTCATCTTCGTAATGCCCCGACAAATTTGATGAAATCTCTTAACTATGGTAAAGATTATAAATATCCTCATTCGTTTGAAAATAATTTTCTTCAGCAGGATTATTTGCCGAAAGAATTATTAGATAGACAATTTTATTTCCCTTCAGAGAATGGAACAGAAAAAACATTTAAAGAAAGACTTAAAAATCTTTGGAAGGGAAAGAAGAAGTATGATTAGAAACGAACAAACATCTTGCCGGGTAATTGCCTGATTAATCCTTTGAATTCCAATGTTAGCAGGTGAACTAAGCATTCGGATGTATTAATTGAACTCTGAATTGAAATCTCATCTATATGTAATGGTTCAGTTGAAAGTAAATTATAAATTTTTTCTTCAAATAAATCTAATTCAACAAAAGCCGGTTTGGCAGAATCTTTTTTTATATTACTAATAAATCTAAGTTCACTTAAAATATCATCAATGTTAATTACTAGTTTTGCCTCTCCTTTTTTTATAAGAGAATTAGGGCCATCGCTTTGTTTTGAATTAATCGGGCCGGGTATTGCAAAAACTTCTCTTCCTTGATCTAATGCATACGCGGCAGTTTGCATTGCCCCGCCGTTTATTTTTGTTTCCACTATAAGTGTTCCATGAGAAATCCCGGAAATAATTCTATTTCTTCTTGGAAAATTCTGAGCATCCGGTTTAGTTCCTAATTCATATTCCGAAACTAGACATCCATTATTTGAAATATCCTCATATAGTTTTTTGTTCTCCGGCGGATAAATAAAATCCAATCCACAACCAATAACCGCAATTGTTTTTCCAGATTTTTTTATTGTTGCTGAATGGGAAATTGAATCAATTCCTCTTGCAAGACCGCTGACAATTGCGAGATTATTTTCTGCCAATTCCTGTGCAAATTTTTCGGCAATATATTTGCCGTAATTTGTCGGTTCTCGGGTTCCAACTATTGCAATCGAGTCTTTCTTTAAAACTTCTTTCGAGCCTTTTATATATAAAATCAATGGGGGATAGTATATATTTTTCAATCGCTCAGGATAATCGTCATCCCAAAAAGTGATTATTTCTGCGCCAATTTTTTCTATCGAGCATAATTCTTTATCAAGGTTTTCCAGAAATGAAAAAAAATTTGTTCCTGACGAAAGGATTTTACCTGCAAGTGTTTTACTAATTCCTTCAACTTCTATCAACGATGAATAATTTGCAGAGAAAATATTTTCAAAGCTGTGATATTTAGCGAGAAGAGAAAATATTTTCTGAGGACCAATTCCATCAATTGAATAGAGAAGCTTGAGAAACCCCAGTTCTCTTTTACTGCCTTTGTTCACAATTTATCTATGGTTCATTAATTTCTATATTATCAACCACAGCTATAATCATTGTATGGACAGGTGCGTTTTTATGTCCAAGCATTTGCTGAACTGCATCACCTTCTTGTACAACAATTACGAGATCACCTATTCCTGAATCAACAAGATCAAGGGCAATAACATCTTTGTTGCCGGATAGATTACCATCTAGTTTTACAGGATGAACAAGTAAAAGTTTATGACCAATAAGAAATTTATTTTTTGGTGTTGAAACGATGTTCCCTTTTACTTTGGCAAGAAACATTTTACTGATTCGGTTTGTTTTTCGATTTTGTAAAAAGTATTGTTATAGGAATAATAACTAGATAAACAATAGTAAGAACTATTGGAGAGACTGTAAGAGACAAAAAACTATCCCAAGGTCCGCGTGTCATTAAAAAGTAACCAATAACCAATCCTAATAAACTTAGTCCCAGCAATATAAAATTGTTTTGACTCCAGTATTCTTGAAATGGAGAAGAAATTGTTTTTTTAACTTCTTTTACAACTTTCTGAACCTTTGCCATAATATCTCCTAAATTAAAAAAGCCCAGTGTTGGGGGGAGACACTGGGCTAAGTAGCATATAAAGTCACCGAAATGAGCTCTATAAGTACTCACCCAAAAATATCAATATAGACAATCAATTGTCAAGTGAAAATTTATCCGATATGGTAAATAATTTTCCTGATTGTGTCCGTTTGAAGGTATGGATAATCTTTCTGAATTATACCAATAGCTTCAATTACATTTTTATTTTCATTTTTCAGCAATTCAAATTTTTTCCTTATTTGATGGTCTCGGACCGACTTTTCATTTAGAAATCCGCGGCTTTCGAGGAGCTTGTATATTTCATCGGGTATCAGGTCGTTTAATGGATTTATTCCGCCATTAGGTTTAGTGACACTCATTTCACATCCTTTCGTTTTTTGATTTTTAAAACAACCTTCAATTTATAAAGTTCCCGCCCGGTAAAATCAAAAAACTATAATCTATACTTTATGAATATACATGGCTATATCAAGCGCCTTTACCGAATGAGTAATTGCACCAACAGAAATATAATCAACACCTGTCAGAGCAATTTTCCGAATTGAATCAATTGTAATACCGCCTGAAGCTTCAACTTTGGATTTATGATCAATTATTTCTACAGCTTTTTTCATCGTTTCAAGATCCATATTATCTAGCATTATAATATCAACTTTATTTGCCAAAGCTTCTTTCAAATCTTCAATTGAAGAAACCTCAACTTCAATTTTTGTTTTTCGTTTCATTTTTGTTCGGCAAAGCTCAACTGCTTTAGTTATGCTTCCAGCTGCTGCTATGTGATTTTCCTTTATAAGTATCATATCAAATAAACCAATTCTATGGTTTTTACCGCCGCCTGTTTTTACAGCATATTTATCCAAGAGCCTCTGACCCGGGGCTGTTTTTCTAGTATCTAAAATTTTTGTTTTCAAGCCTGAAAGCTGTTCAACATATCTAAACGTTTCAGTTGAAATACCAGACATACGTTGAATAAAATTAAGCACTGTCCTTTCAATAGTAAGTAGTGAACGAAAACTTCCATGCAATTCTGCAACAATCGTATTCGGATTTACTAGCGATCCTTCTTTAACCTTTTTTTTAAAATTAATTTCTTTGTCAAAATGCCGGCAGATTTTTGATACAATGTCAAGTCCGCAGATTATTCCTTTCTGCTTAACAATAATTTCCGCTTTGCCCATTTGAGATTTTGGAACAATAAGATTTGAAGTGATGTCGCCTGAGCTAATGTCTTCTCTTAGTGCTAACCTGATAATCTGTTCGATGTTCTGAATTTTATTTTTCATTTTAATCTTTGTTTAAATTTTCTAAAGTTGGTGTAAATCCTTTTTGCAACAAAATATTGAAATTTAGGCCGGGGTATTCATCTTTATAATCTTCACGAAAATGACAGCCACGACTTTCCTTTCTAAGAAGTATACTTTCTAATAGTAATGATGAAACTAATAAAAGTTGTTCAATTTTTAATGCGCTTATATGGTTTTTGTTAATAGTATATTTTTCTGATGATTCCTTTAATAATTCATTTACTTTTTTAATTTGATCGCCATTTCTTTTTATCCCTGCATGGTTCCACAAAGAGTTTGCAACAATTTCTCTAAAGTTCTCATAGTATTTTTTATTCAATTCATCGTTTAATAAGAAAAGTAACTTTTCGTCTTTTATTTCTGATGCCGGTAAAATATTTTCTTTTGCATTTTGAACGGCTCTCTTAGAAAAAACCAAACATTCGAGCAGAGAATTGCTGGCAAGACGATTAGCACCATGAATACCTGATGAGGCACACTCTCCAACAGCATAAAGATTATTAATATTTGTTTCTCCATTTAAACCAGTTTTAATCCCGCCAATAGTATAATGTGCTGCAGGTGAAATTGGAATTAAATTTTTTTCAACATCAATATTCCATTTTTTCAATTCATCAAACACATATGAAAAACGTTTGTGTAGTTTTTGCAAATCAAGGTGGGAGAGCTTTAAATAAACATTATTTTCATTGTTAATCTTCATCCAATCAAAAATGAACCGGCATAGTTCATCTCGAGGAGAAAGTTCAGTTTTATTGGTCATATCAAGAATTCTATTTTCATTTTCATCTACAATCAGGGCCCCTTCACCTCGAAGTGCTTCACTCAATAAAAATGGAGGTAGGTTTTTTGCTGAAAGAACTGTTGGGTGAAACTGAACAAATTCCAGATTTTCAATAATTGCCCCGGCATTATAAGCAAGAGCAATCCCATCGCCGTTTGAAGTTTCAGGATTTGTAGTTCTTGAAAAAATTCCCGAAAAGCCGCCAGTGGCAATAATTATATTTTTTGCAAAAATAATTCCAGCTTTATTTTCTTCTTCATCAAAGTATTTAATACCGCAACATGCATTTCCTTTAGTAATCAACTCGTATACGAATTTGTTTTCAAATAAATTGACAGCTGGATTTTCCCTAATAAAACCAAGGAGAAAATTAACAAGTGCTCTTCCTGTTGCACTACCATCTGTATGAACGATTCTCCTTCTTGAATGTCCACCTTCCAAGCCAAGTTCAATCCCTTCATTCGTATGATCGAACATCATTCCAGCACTAATTAAATTTTCAATTTCTTTTTTCCCCTCTTCAACAAGGATTTTTACTGCCTGAGGGTTGCATAGTCCTTTACCAACTCTCATTGTGTCATCGAAATGAATTTTCGTAGAATCATCTTTTCCGAGTGCAGCAGCAATTCCTCCCTGGGCAAGGAATGATGAACTATTTTTTAAAATGGATTTTGAGAGAATACATACTTTACCGAGTTTAGATGCATGGTAAGCAGAATATAAACCTGAAAGACCCGAACCGATTATTAAAAAATCATAAATATTATTTTTCATATTAATGTTTTAAGCAAATGGAGTGCAAACCTCTTAAATAATCTGGTCATAATAAATACCTTTGTAAGCAATCACATTATTTTTATATTTTTGCATCAGTTATTCGAATCGATCCGGCGACGGACGGTTACATTTGCTAATAAAAAAAATAATTGGACTTGATCCTTTGACAGGTACCATAAAATGAAAGTTTCAAAATTATACTCGTTTAATCGCTTCTCACAAGTTAAATCCCCAAGATTTTACACACAGAATTATTGCCTGTTTATTGTATGCCTCAATGCATTCAATCGGAGTGTCGAATGAAATCAATTCTTGAGTTTGGAAAAATGAAAGCTACCGGAAAAAAAATTTCGGTTGTTACTTGTTACGATTTTTGGTCTGCAAAAATAATAGATGATAGTAATATTGATGCGGTTTTGGTTGGCGACAGCGGGGCAATGGTAATGCATGGTTTTGAAACAACTATAAATGCTGAAATAAATATGATGTGTTATCATGTTGCAGCAGTTAAACGCGCAACAAAGAAATTTATAATCGCTGATCTTCCATTCCTTGAACATAAAAAAGGTAAAGAAAATTTATTTAATTCAATCGATCTTTTGTTCAAAGCCGGTGCAAATGCTATAAAGATTGAAGGAGCAGATGGCAATCTTGAAATGATTAATGAGTTGACTCAATCCGGTATTCCTGTAATGGGTCATCTTGGACTCGTTCCGCAATCGATAAACCAACTGGGCGGATATAAAAAACAGGGAAGTAATGAAAAATCTTTTAACAAAATTTTTGATGATTCCTTGAAACTTCAGGATGCAGGATGTTTTTCGATAGTATTAGAAATGGTTCCTTCAGATTTATCTAAAAAAATTACAAACAAATTAGAAATTCCAACTATCGGCATTGGTGCCGGAGCAGAAACTGACGGCCAGGTTTTAGTTCTTACTGATTTACTGGGTATGGATAAAGATTTTCATCCAAAATTTGTTCGAAAATATCTTCAAGGATATAATCTAATTCTTGAAGCATTAAACACGTATAATGATGATGTAAAGAAAAAGAATTTCCCTTCACTTCGGGAGAGTAATTAATGACTGAGATAATTAATACTGTACATGATTGGCGAAAAATTATAAATACAGAAAACCTGATAAATAAAAACATAGGTTTTGTGCCGACGATGGGCGCATTGCATTCAGGGCATGAATCACTAATAAAAAAATCTGTTCTGGAAAATGACAAAACTGTTGTTAGTATTTATGTAAATCCAACTCAATTTAATGATCCTGATGATCTGAAGAATTATCCCAAAACTTTTGAAAGTGATTTTGAAATGTTAAAGAAGAACAATGTGGATTATTTGTTTTTCCCAAAATATGGTGATTTGTATCCCGATAATTATGCATACAAAGTTACAGAGAGTAATTTTAGTAAAATTCTCTGCGGCGCCCATCGCCCAAATCATTTTGATGGTGTATTAACAGTTGTATTGAAATTGTTAAATATTATTTCTCCAAAGAGGGCATACTTTGGTGAAAAAGATTTTCAGCAGTACACATTAATTAAAGAAATGTGCAAAGCATTTTTCCTGGATGTTGAAATAATTCCTGTTAGCACAGTAAGAGAAAACGATGGTTTGGCAATGAGTTCAAGGAATACACTACTGACCGAAGAAGATAGAAAATCCGCCCCTTTCTTTTCTAAGCTTTTAAAATCATTAAAGAGTGATTCTGAAATAACAGTTGAACTTGAGGAAAACGGGTTTAAAGTGGATTACATTCAAACAATTTCAGGAAGAAGATTTGGTGCAGTTCATCTTGGTAAAGTGAGGTTGATCGATAATGTCCAGTTATAATATTTTATTAAAAGTTACCGGTTCTATAGCGGCTTACAAAAGCGCGTATCTTACTTCAAAACTTGTGCAAAATGGTTTTGATGTAAAAGTAGTAATGTCCGACTCGGCATTAAAGTTTGTCGGCGCTGCAACATTCGAAGGATTAACCGGTAACCAGGTTTACACTGATTCATTTCAAAATGGGGAAATGATGAATCATATTAATCTTGTAAAGTGGGCTGATATAACACTTGTCTGCCCAGCTACCGGTAATACAATTAATAAACTTGCCGGAGGTATTTCTGATACATTGCTTACCTCACTCTTTCTTGTTCATGATTGGAAAAAACCATATTTGATTGCCCCGGCTATGAATACAAATATGTATAACCATCCCGCTACTCAGGAATCTATGCAAAAACTTAAAAGCTGGGGAGTTACAATTTTAAAAACTGATGAAGGGCGTTTGGCTTGCGGAGACATTGGTGAAGGAAAATTATTAGATCCAGACGAAATTTATAATTCAATTATTGCCAAATTGAATGAACGAAAAGCTCCATCTCAAAAGAAGAAAATTATTATTACTTCCGGCGGCACTAGAGAAAAAATAGATGATGTTAGATTTTTTACAAATTTAAGTACTGGCAGAACTGCATCTACAATTGCCGAAAATTTGTTTCGAGAAGGTCACGAAATTATTTTTTTATATGCAGCTGATTCTCTAGTTCCGGGTTGTCTATGTATAAAAGAATCGTATGTGTCATTTGATGATTTGAATAACAAATTGAAGAATTGGCTTTCAGAAACCGGAGTTGATGCGATAATTCACCTTGCCGCAGTAAGTGATTACTCGCCAAAATTATTAACTGTTGAAAATAAATCCTACGATTTACCTCTGAATCAAAAATTAAATTCCAATTCAGAAACAATATCGATTAAGATGGAAAAGAATTTTAAGATACTCGAAAAACTTAAACACTATTCCATTAATAAAAACATAAAAGTCATCGGTTTCAAACTTACTTCAAATGTATCTGATGAGGAAAAATTTAGTGCTGTAAATAAAATTCTGGCAACAAATTCCGCTGATTATATTGTTGCAAATGATTTGTCTGATCGAAATAAAAATCATCAGAAAAATTTTAAAATATATTCAAAAGAGAAATATATGGCTGATTGTTCAACTTCAGCTGAGCTTTCAATAGAATTAGAAAAATTAATTTTGGAGTCTAAATGATACTTTGTCTGGATGTTGGCAATACTCAACTTCACGGCGGAGTTTTTCAAGATGATGAACTAATTGTTCAATTCAGAAAAACCTCCCGGTTGCAGTTTTCATCTGATGAAATAGGAATATTTCTTAGAACCGTTTTGCGTGAAAACAAAGTTGATGCAGATGGCTTAAAGGGAATTTCGATTTGCAGTGTTGTTCCTGATTTAAATCATTCCTTGAGAAGCGGTTGTATTAAATATTTTGGTAAAGAACCATTCTTCCTGAAGGCAGGTGTAAAAACAGGATTGAAAATCAAGTACAGAAATCCGCTTGAAGTTGGCTCGGATAGAATTGCAAATGCAATTTCTGCAACCAAAATGTTCCCGAATAAAAATATAATCATTGTTGATTTTGGTACCGCAACAACTTTTTGTGTAATCAGCAAAGCGAAAGAATACCTTGGAGGAATAATACTTCCTGGAGTTAGAATTTCAATGGAAGTGCTTGAATCAAATGCGGCTCAATTGCCGACAGTTGAAATACGAAAGACTGAAACAGTTATTGGAAAATCAACTATTGAAAGTATTCAATCAGGATTGTTTTATGGACAGGTTGGAATTGTTAAAGAATTAAAATCGAGAATTATTAAAGAAGCATTTGAAGGAGAAGATTCTTTTATAATAGGTACCGGTGGATTTTCCAGTCTGTTTGAAAATGAAGGATTGTTTGATGTGATTATTCCAACATTAGTTTTAAAGGGATTGAACACAGCATATTTTTTAAATAACGAACAGGAAAAATGATGCAAAGAATAATGCTGAAATCAAAAATACATCGTGCAACTGTAACAGGCTCAGATATTAATTATGAAGGTTCTATCGCGATTGATAAATCTATTTGCAGTAAAGCTGATTTGGAAGAGTATGAAAAGGTCGAAATTTACAATGTGAATAACGGCAACCGGTTTTCAACATATGTTATATATGGAACTGATGGAGAAATCAGTTTAAATGGCGCTGCTGCGCGGTTAGTTCATCCGGGTGATAAAATTATTATTGCTGCTTACGCAAATTTTGATAAAGAAGAAATTGCGAATCATCATCCGGTAGTTCTGCTTATGAATGACGATAATACAATAAATCAGGTTGTGAAAAAAAATGTCCATCATGGATAAGAAGGAAGGTTTTTGAATAGTGACAGAGTTAGTAAATAATATTTTGGAACTTAAGAAAGAAAAAAAAGCAGTTATACTTGCACATAATTACCAGATTCCGGAAATACAAGATGTTGCAGATTATATTGGCGATTCACTTGGTTTATCTCAAACAGCTTATAAAACCGATGCTGAGTTGATTGTTTTTTGCGGTGTTCACTTTATGGCCGAAACGGCATCAATTTTATCGCCCGACAAAAAAGTTATAATTCCCGATTTGGAAGCCGGGTGTTCGCTTGCTTCATCAATAAATATCGAGCAATTGCTGGAATGGAAAGCAAATAATCCCGGTGCGCTTGTAGTTTCTTACGTTAATACATCTGCCGATATAAAAGCAGAAAGTGATTATTGTGTAACATCGGCAAACGCTGTAAAGGTTGTTCAATCAATTTCCGCTGATAAAGATATTTTGTTTTTGCCAGATAAATTTCTTGGAAATTATATTCAGGCAGTTACTGGAAGGAAATTAAAAATCTGGAATGGTGCGTGTCATGTTCACGAAAAAATTGGTGATATAAATTTTGCAGAAGCTGAAATGCTGTACCCGAATGCAGAGTTTTTAATTCATCCTGAATG
>DAIEQP010000295.1 GCA_027347805.1 Ignavibacteria bacterium
TCAAGTCTTTTTGGTAATGCGCAAATAAGTGCATTGCCGGCTTCAATAAAACGCATTATTGGTCCCTTACTTATTTTTATAAAATTCTCTTTCTAAATCTTTCAATGAATAATTTTCATCAAGATATTTCGACTTATCAAATTTGTTATAAAGGAAATTTTCTTTTCTTCTTGCAATTCTCTGGATATTCAACAGATGGGTTGCAGTAATATTATCAGTAGTAATATTTTTACCTCCGGTACCGCAGCCAAGAGTAAGAGAAGGATTTAACCCGCTTCCCAAACCAACTGCTCCTTGAGATGAAGGCATATTAACAACAATTCTTCCTGCATTCATTATGAAAGAAAACTGCTTAATCTTTTCATCATCATTTGAAAAAATACTTGCTGTATGGCCGACTCCTCCATGAAAATTTAGATCGATGCAGCGGTTAACAGCACCCTGAAAATCATTTTCAACATAATATGCAATGATTGGAGCTAATATTTCATTTGAGAGTGGGGCATCCTTGCCAACCTTATTTAGCTGAGCAACTAGCAATACAGTATTATCTGGAACTACAATACCAGCAAGTTCCGCAATTGCCTTTGCGGATTTACCAATGACCTCAACTTTCATAACATCTTTTTCAACATCATAAGCGACTGCTTCAACTTTTTTAATTTCTTCATAATTCATAAAATATGCACCTTTAGCAATCATCTCATCTTTTACTTCCTGTGCAATGCGAAGTTCAACAACAATTGATTGCTCACTAGCGCAAACAGTTCCATTATCAAATAGTTTTGAAGAAAGAATTTGTTTTACTGCATAATTAATATCAGCAGAGTTTTCAATATATACAGGAACATTTCCGGCGCCAACTCCAATTGCAGGTGTTCCGCTGCTGTATGCTGCTTTCACCAGACTTGTCCCGCCGGTTGCAAGTATCAATGCAATATCATCATGAGCCATTAATGCCTGTGTATCGGAACGGTTAAATCCGGTTACCCACTGGATGCAATCCTCAGGTGCATCTGCGGCTAGCGCTGCTTCATAGCAAATTCTTGCAGTCTCAATAGAACATTTTGTTGCCAGACGGTGGGGATGAATAATAATTGGATTTCTGGTTTTCAAAGAAATAAGGATTTTGTAAATAATAGTAGATGTTGGATTTGTTACTGGAATGATTGCAAATATTGGTCCCAGCGGCTGTGCTATTTCAATAATTTCTTTTTCTTCATCTTCATTTATAATTCCGACAGTCTTTATCTTCTTTATGTCTTCATAAACCAATTGTGAAGCAACAACATTCTTCATCACTTTATGCTGCCAGACGCCAATACCGGTTTCTTCAACAGCCATTTTTGCGAGCTGCACGCGGTTATTGAAAGCAGCTTCGTAAACTGCTTTTACAATTGTATCTACTTGTTCCTGATTATATTGACTGAAAATTGCTGCGGATGCTTTTGCTTTGAAAAGTATATCGGAAATCTGTGGATTTAGTTCAGTCATTGGTACACTTCCTGATTTTTTATTTTATATGTTTATTCGCTTCCTGATAGAAATCATCACACTCTTTGATCAACATAATTATAAAAATTTTAATATGATAGAAAAATAACAGAATGTTAGACATGGGGTCGATAATTACTTGCTGTTCATTGCATATATAAATACGATATCAAAAATGCTTTTTAAAAGAAAATGGATTTTATAATATTTTTTTTACATGTTAAATAAAGAGAAACAAAACTCTTAATTGCTTGCTGTGAGTTCGATAACTAAATAGTCAGTTTACTATTTAAGGGCTTTAACAGAGTATGCTCAATTTTTATACTTCAAAAAACCTGAAACAGATTTTTAAGGAATCAAGAAAACTGGGAGAGGTTGGGTATTAAAAAAATTGAGCTTAATGCCGTTCGAAATAATGTAAATGGATTCATGGAGTTTATTGAATCGTATTTAGAAACTCTTCCAATTGATCCTCAAATCATTCCCTCTATTATGATTTCGTGTGAAGAAATTATTGTTAACGTTGTTAATTATGCATATCAGAATAAAGAAGGTAATCTGAGTATTGAGATCGAAACAACGTCAAAAGAAATAAAAATAGTTTTTTCTGATTCTGGTATTCCATTTAATCCATTGGAAATAAAAGAAGTTGATACAAGCCTGCCGTTGCAGGAAAGAGAAATTGGAGGTTTAGGAATCCATATGGTTAAAAAACTTATGGATGATGTAAAGTATGAGTACAAAGA
>DAIEQP010000267.1 GCA_027347805.1 Ignavibacteria bacterium
TTTTATAATTTGTGTCAAAAGATTTAAGTAAATCATCGGTCAACGAAAAATGATGCGGTGCAACTTCTGCAGTAACTTTAATTCCTTTCTTTTTTGCCTGGCGTACTAAATCAACGGCATTTTTTGAACTGATATGTGCTATATGAATTCTAGCGCCTGTAAATTCAGCCATCATTATATCACGCATTACGATTAAATCTTCGGCAACATTCGGTATTCCTTGTAAACCCAGAAGTGTAGAAGTAAAACTTTCATTCATCGCACCACCAGCCAAAGATTCATCTTCACAATGTTCTATAATCGGAGCATCAACCATTTTAGAATACTCTAAAACATTGCGAAGTATTCCTGCGGTTTTAATTGCAACTCCATCATCACTAAAACCAACCGCACCAGCTGAATGTAGTTCCAGCATTGGAGAAATTGCTTCCCCTTTTCTTCCAAGTGTCGCGGCAGCAACTGGATAAACATCTACCACATGATTTGAAGCTCTTTCAATTATAAATCTTACAACCTCTGCAGAATCAATATCAGGATTTGTATTAGGCATGCATGCAACGCCTGTGAAACCTCCAACAGCAGCAGCATTGCATCCTGTTTCTACAGTTTCTTCGTCTTCTCTACCCGGTTCTCGCAAATGAACATGCATATCAAAGAATCCTGGCACACAATATTTATTTGAAAAATCATATACTGTTGAAGACTTAGTATCTGCTTCAGTTACATTACCAATTTTTTTAATTACTCCATCCTCAATCAATAAATCATTTTGTTCATTTAATTTCTGTTCGGGATTTAGAAGATTTACTTTCTTCAAAACTATTTTCATTATTCACCTTCCTATGAATGCATTGTACCAAGTAAATAGAGAACCGCCATACGCACAGCAACTCCATTTGTAACCTGGTCTAAAATTACTTGATATGGACCATCAGCAACTTCTGATGATAATTCAACACCGCGATTAATTGGTCCCGGATGAAGAATTACAATATCTTTATTAAACTTTTCAATTCTTTCGGTAGTAATTCCAAAGAAATTATGATATTCTCTGAGAGAAGGAATTCTTCTTCCGGCATCTCGCTCAAGCTGTATACGCAGAACATTCAAAACATCATTTTCAGCTAAAGCTTTTTCAACATTATGATAAGTTTTAATTCCAAGTTTTTCTATATCAAGTGGAATCATTGTTGAAGGACCGCAAACTGAAACTGTTGCCCCCATTGTTTTTAATCCGTAAATATTTGATAGTGCAACGCGGCTGTGAGCAATGTCTCCGACTATACAAATTTTCAATCCTTCAAGTTTTCCAAGCCGTTCACGTATTGAATACATATCAAGCAAACCTTGGGTAGGATGCTCATGCAATCCATCACCAGCATTAATAATATTTGCATTACTTATTCTTGTTAGGTAATGTGGTATTCCGGCAGATTGATGACGAACTACAATCATATCAACTTTCATTGCTTCGATGTTGCGAACCGTATCTTTAAAAGTTTCACCTTTCTTAGCGCTGCTAGTAGATGTAGAAAAATTTACTGTATCAGCCGATAATCTTTTTTGCGCAAGCTCGAAAGAAATTCTGGTTCGGGTTGAGTTCTCATAAAATAAATTAACAACTGTTTTACCCTGCAACGTCGGAACTTTTTTAATCGGCCTGTCTAAAACTTCTCTAAATGTTCTTGCTGTATCAAGAATTAATTGAAGGTCTTCTTTTGGAACCCCATTCAATCCAAGTAGGTGTCTGCTCGATAAAGCCATAAATCTCTCCCTAATTTTTACTTGGCGAATTAATTAAATATACTGCATCTTCTTCATCAACTTCTTTTAATTTCACTTTAACTTCTTCATTGATCGAAGTAGGAATATTCTTCCCAATAAAATCTGCTTTGATTGGTAATTCACGGTGTCCGCGATCGACTAATACACAAAGCTGAATTGTGTTTGGTCTGCCCAAATCCATTAACGCATCCAGCGCTGCACGAACCGTTCTTCCGGTATAAAGAACATCATCAATCAATATTACATCTTTATCATTGATATCAAAGGTAATGTTTGTTACACCAATCTCTGGCTGTTTAAGTCTTGTCCTGAAATCGTCACGATAAAGAGTGACATCTAAGATTCCAAAGTTAGGTTCGGATTTATCAATCTCTTTAATTTTGTTTAAGATTCTGGAAGCAAGAAACTCGCCCCGTGTTCTCATTCCAACAAGCACAAGATTTTTAGAACCTTTATTGCGTTCAAGAATTTCATGAGCTAGCCGGGTAATAGTTCTAATAAACCCTTCATCATCAATAAGTTTTGCTTTGATGTCCATATTTAATTCCTCGGACTTATAAAAAAAATCCCCGTTGGCAAAAGCCGTCGGGGTTTTCAAATTTTGTAATTATTAAAATTTCTGTTGCCATTCCTTTTTTATCTCACCGGATAAAGTTAAAGGTAATATTACTTCACAAAGTTAAAAGAATTTATTTACTGCACAAAATAAAAAAGGTCACTTATTCAGTGACCTTTTAATTTTTATTGAACTTTGAATTCAATTCTACGATTCATTGCTCTGCCGTCTGCAGTTTTATTATCGGCTACAGGATTATTTTCTCCCATACCAACTGCGGTAATTCTACCGGCAGCAACACCTTTACTAACTAAATAATTCTTAACAATATCAGCTCTCTTTTGTGAAAGAGATTTGTTATAAGATTCGGAACCAATATTATCTGTGTAACCTTCAACAGAAACTTTAACGTCAGGATTCTTTAAAAGTGTCTTTGCAGCATCGTAAAGAATTGGATATGAAGCGTCTGTTAATTTAGAGCTATTCGAATCAAAATTCACTCCAACAAGAACCCATTTTTCTGGAGCTGCTTTAACAGGTTTTTCAACTACAACTTCTTTTGTAATTTCTTTTGGAATATGTTTAACAACAACATCTTCAATTCTTCCATAATCAGTTAGATCTTTTTGTTCCTGTCTAATACCAGAATAGAGCTGGCAGATATTAGAAGGTTCGCCTTTCTCCAAGAAATAGAGTAAGCCAATACCAATAGATACATAAGAATCTTTGCTTGATACTTCACCTTTTACAACAGTTCCGTCCAATTCGGAATTATTTGTAATATGATAAGCAAACTCTGTTGTTAATTTCCAATCTTCATCCAACGCCCATTCTAAACCAGCACCGGCTCCATACTGCATTACAAATGCATTGTCATCAACAGCAAGGGTTGCCTTGGTTTGACCATATGGATCTGTCAACATTCTATAGTTTCCTCCAAGTCCGGCAAAGACATAAGGAGAAACCGGTTCGCAAGGAACAAGATAGTACATCATATCAAGATCACCGACAATAGAATTTGTTGATGAAGTAGTAAGAATAGAATTCGCATTAGTATACTGGCTTTCAAGATGGTTATAACCAGCTTTAAATCTCAATGCAACATGTTCGCTGAAGCTTCTTTGAAGAGCAACAAAGCCGCCGTAATTGGAATTCAGCGGAGTAATATTGATACTACTAAATCTTGGATAAGTAAAACCAAACCCTAGCGACCAGCTGTCTTTAGCCAACTGAGCACGGGTAGCTTCTGAAAAACAGAGTGAAACAAGTAACAAAATGAATATCGTTAATCTTTTCATGAAACCTCCGATTAGTGAGGAATTTTTTTCAATTTATTT
>DAIEQP010000277.1 GCA_027347805.1 Ignavibacteria bacterium
TCTGTTTTAGTTCATCCTGCATCGCAAAGAATGAATTTGTTAAATCGCCGATTTCATCACTACTTTTAATTTTGGGAAGCTCAAAATCAAAATTACCCTGCCCAATTTTTTTCGTGGCTAAAGCTAGTTTTCTTAATGGGCTTGTGATTTGCCGGGATATAAAAACTATAACTCCCAGTAAAATTAGCGCGCCAACAATTGCGAGGATGATCACTGTTTCAAATAAATGTTTCTGTGAAGCAAGCAATTCATCAACCGGGTAAACAATACCAAGCGACCAGCCGTTTATTGAGACAGGTGCATATGAGATCCAGCTGAGTTTTCCTGTAGCAACATTGTGATATTCAACTTCAGCAAAACTCGATTCACCTTTTAGCATATGCCTGCCTATTTCCCGAAGCTGTGGCGAATTGGTTTCTTCAGCAATGCTAAAAACTGTCTCATTCATAATTAAATCTTTTTTCGGATGTGTAACCAGACTGCCATTTCGGGAAATCATGAATGCATAACCTGTCTGGTAAATTTTTATTGAAGAAACAATATCCTGAAGCCAATTTAAAGACAGATCAGCTGCAAGTATTCCAATAAATTGCTTTTTACCATTTATTGTTTTGAAAAGCGGCACAGAATAAGTCGACATCACAATATTCCCACCGCCATCATCATAATATGGTTCACTCCAAAGAGGTCTGCCGAGCTGCTTTGGAATTAAATACCAATCCATTGTCTGATCGCTGTTATCATTTTTGCTTACTAATTCTGCTTTTGTTGTTTTATGCTCAAGATCTCTGGAAATATAAATGGTAGAATATTTGTGAGCGGCGCTGATATAGTCAGGTTCAAATGAGATTGCTGCTCCATAGATTTCATCATTATTTTCAACTGCAATCTGAAGAAGTTTTTGGAGTTCTTCTGCAGAATAATTTCCATCAACAATTAATTTGGAAAAATTATCTGGAATCTTCTGAACCGCAGTAAGTATTTTTTCAACTTCACTTACGGTAGAATGTGTTAACAGATGTGAATTTTCTTTTAAGTGTTCAAAAATTGCATCGCGGGAAAATATATAGATATAAATAAAGATAACCGAAGTAATAACCGAAACATTGGCAAAAATCGTCAAAATCATTTTGAAGGAAAGGCCCCGTTTTGATATCCAGTTTTTCATTTGCCCTTCCTGATATTTACTGGTTTGTAAAGTTCATCGTATGCAGGAATTCTATTGATCAAACCTCCCTCTTTTAATTTATCTGCAACAAGAAAATAATTTTCTTTAGATAGTATTTCGAAATAATTCATATCTCCTGATGGGAAAATCAAGTCTTTCATTCTCTCAAGCATCCATCTTTGGTGAGCAGGATTAACCGGCAAGTTTGCAATACGAATATGTTTTAAAATTATGCTGATCGCTTCATCAGGATGTTCAAAGGAATATTTCCAGCCTTCAAGTGTTGCAGCAACAAATTTTTCGCATACATCAGAATTTTCTTTAAGAAATCTTTCGGAACAGTAAATTCCCTCTTCGGGGAAATTCAATCCATAATCCGCAAAGAAGAATGTATTAAGCTCATCTTTGTCAAATCCGGAATTAATAAGTGTATGATATTCGTTATACCACATAGCAGTTGTTACATCAATTCCATCGAAATAAAAAAGATTAATCGAATTACCCTGCATAATTGTTTTTACATTCAGTTTGTATTTCTTGAAAAATGCCATCGGCTGTATTTGAAAATCTCCACCCCAAATTCCAATTCTTTTTCCATCCATATCTTTTGGTGTTTTAATCCCGCTAGATTTTTTTGCAATAAGCATTAATGCCGATCTGTTTACAAGCTGAGCTAAATTTACAATTGTTGCACCTTTGGCTTTAAGCTGAATAGCATTTGAAAGCCACATTAATCCAAAATCAACAATTCCTTTTTC
>DAIEQP010000279.1 GCA_027347805.1 Ignavibacteria bacterium
CGTAGTTATTATTAGTTATGCACTTTACTCTGTTTCAGATAGAACAATATTGATGTTTGGCTCGGATTATTTTGTTGCTACAACCTTATTTGTAGTTTTTGGAATTTTCAGATACATGTATATTGTATATCAAAAACAAAAAGGGGAAGATGTTGCCGAGGCATTGTTCACAGATTTGCCAATGATTATTAATACAATTTTTTATACGATAACTGTAATAATCTTTATTTACAACAGGCCAAATGTTTAACGATAGTATTATTTTAATATCGCTTCTTTTGATTAGCGCTTTCTTTTCTGCTTCAGAAATAGCATTTATTGTATCAAATAAAATTAAAATTGAGATACGCTCAAGGAAGAATAACATCTCGGCAAAAAACGCAAAGTATTTTGTTAATAACCCGGATATTTTCTTTTCAACTATCCTCATTTCTAATAATATTGTGAATGTAACATTTGCCTCTCTTAGTTCAATTATGTTTGCTGAACTTTTTGGGTGGTCTGAATTTACAATCCTAGTTGCTTCAACATTGCTGCTCTTATTGATAGCCGAACTGATTCCTAAATTTTTAGGCAGGGAATTAGCCGACGGACTTGTTCTAATATCTGCAATACCTATTAGAGTAATAACAATTATTTTGTATCCTTTAGCAAAACTTACTTCAACAATTTCTTCTGTTTTAAGCAGAACTAATCTGAAAGAGGAAGAAGAAATACTTCAAATGGTTGATAAAGAAGATATTCAGAATCTTCTTGAAGAAAGTTCTGAAGCTGGTAAAATGGATGAAGAACAAACCGACATTATAAGTAAAGTAATTGATATTAGGGAACAAAAAGTTTACGAGGCAATGACTCCGCGTATTGAAATAGTTGGAGTTGATATAACAAGTTCCATGGATGAGGTTATTGATGCATTTATTCAATCCGGCTATTCTAAAATTCTGGTTTATGAAGGTAATCTCGATAACATAAAAGGCTGGCTCTTTAATAAAGACATTTTTAAACAACCGGATGAATTAAAATCCATTTTAAGAGAAGTACTTTTTATCCCGGAAACAAAGAAAAGCCTTGAAATGCTTAATGAATTTTTAAATAAACATTTCTCGGTTGCGGTTGTTGTTGATGAATTTGGCGGAACTGCCGGTCTTATTACTGTTGAAGATCTGATTGAAGAATTATTTGGCGAAATTCGTGATGAGTATGATGAATCAGAAGAAAAAATGATAAAGAAAATTGAAATGAATTCGTTTATTCTAAACGGTAAAACAGAAATTGATATTTTAAATGAAGAATATGAACTGAATATACCGGACGGGGATTACGAAACTATCGCAGGATATATTATGTTGAAGATTGGAAGAATCCCTCATAAAGGAGAATCTTTTAAGGTTGATAATTATTTAGTGCATATTATCCGTTCGGATAAAACAAAAATTGATTTGATAAAATTTACAGTCGAAAATACAGATAAAAAATCAGAGGAATGATGAATGGCGGCATCACTTTTCAATAAAGTCAGGATTAACCATTTAGATGCAAATTCATTTGAGAAAAAATTAAGTGAAACAGAAGATGCGATTTTAGTTGATGTGAGAACCGAAGAAGAACATTATAATACAAGAATTCCCGGTTCAATTTTGATTAATGTTTATGAACCCGGATTTATGAATGAAATTGAAAAATTAGATAAAGACAAATCAATTTTTGTTTATTGCCATAGTGGGGGCCGGAGTTCAATGGTTTGCGAGCAAATGATGAAAATCGGTTTTACAAAAGTTTATAATCTTGAAGATGGTATTGTCAGCTGGTGCGGTAAACTGGAACATAGTTAAAACAGGCTTATATTCAATGGAAGAATACCTCATTTTAAGTTATCTTTCTCCCCAAAATTATATAACTTATTGAAATTTTCTGTTAAGCATAGAGATAGTAATTCCAAAGCAAGAGTAGGAGAGTTTGAGACTGGTCATGGGAAAGTCCAAACGCCTATTTTTATGCCGGTTGGAACCCAGGGCACCGTTAAAGCTATTACACAAAAGGCTCTTGATGAGGATGTAAAAGCTCAAATTGTTCTTTCAAATACTTATCATCTTTATTTGAGACCGGGGACAAATATTCTTGAAAAGGCTGGCGGACTTCATCGATTTATGAATTGGAGTAAACCAATTCTGACTGACAGCGGAGGATTTCAAGTTTATAGTTTATCTGAATTGCGAAAAATGAAAAAAGATGGAGTTGAATTTAAATCCCATCTTGATGGCTCAATGCATTTTTTTTCACCTAGAAAGGTTATTGAGATTGAAAGAAGCATCGGCTCGGATATAATAATGCCATTGGACGAATGTACTCCTTATCCTTGCGAATTTGAATATGCAAAAAAATCGAAAGAACTCACTTCCCGCTGGGCAATTTTAAATAAAGAAGCATTTATTGATACCAAACCGTTATACGGGCATGATCAGTATTTATTTGGAATAATTCAGGGAAGTGTTTATAAAGAGCTTCGTGAATCATCGGCAAAAGATTTAGTTAAATTGGATTTTGATGGTTATTCCATTGGTGGATTGGCAGTCGGCGAACCGACAGATCAGATGTATGACCTGGTTGATTTTACAACTGATTTCATACCGGAAGAAAAACCCCGTTATTTAATGGGAGTCGGCAGACCGGAAAATATTTTGGAAGCTATTGCACGCGGTGTTGATATGTTTGACTGCGTTATGCCTACACGTAATGCGAGAAACGCATATTTGTTTACATCGCAGGGAATTATTTCGATGCGTAATGCAGCATATAAAGATGATATGAATCCGCTTGATCCGGAATGTGACTGCTATGCATGTAGAAATTTTAGCCGGCCATATTTAAGGCATCTTTTCAATGCCAAAGAAATTCTTGCATTAGAATTGGCAACAACGCATAATCTAACATTTTACTTAAATCTTGTGCGCCAGGCAAGAGAAAGAATTTTAGATGGAAGTTTTGTTGAATGGAAAAATAATTTTATAAAAGTAATTTCAGTAAATGTACAATCAAAATAGGAGAACTAAATGAATTTCTTGTTAGCAATGGCTCCACCTGCAGATGGACAGGGCGGCGGCGGAATGATAAGCACCTTAATAATGTTTGGTGCAATTTTCGCAATTTTTTACTTTATGATTATTCGTCCACAGCAGAAAAGACAAAAAGAACATCAGAAAATGCTTGAAGCTCTTCAGAAGGGCGATAAAGTAATTATGACCGGTGGGATTCATGGTAGCATCGCTGGTATTGAAGAGAAAACAATTCTAGTTGATATTGGCGGAGTCAAAGTGAAATTTGAAAGGTCAGCTATTGCTTCTGTTTCAAAATCAAAGGAAGAAACAAAATAATTTATGGCGGCCTGGCCGCCTTTTTTATAGGTCTCAAATGAAAACGCTACAAGCAAAAAATAGTTTTTTGCATTTGACAAAGGAATATTCTACGGTTGATAATTCAAAAATTGCCCTGCTTTTAATTCAGTGGGCAGGGGAAAGTAAATTATCAGAAACTGTAATAAAAAAAATCATCTCAGCATCTCATTCACTTGAAATATATGATGAAGAACAGGGGAAAGAATTAGCGCATGATAAAGGTATTGCTACATTCCAGCCGTTAGTATTAAAAGGTTCATTCGAAAACAAGACTGCGAAAATCACTCAGGCATTACTTTTCCCAATCCAAAAAGAAAAATTTATTGCTTCAATATCTGATAACCAATGTGCATCGTTTGGTTTGATAAAATCACATTCAGAGAAATTTAAAAACCTTTCAGTTCTTCATCTTGGTTCAAGGGCAGAATTGAAAAATTATTCTGAATCCAAAAACCATAATTGTTCTTTAATGAATCAAATCTCAGAGTTTAGTTCGAATATTGTGCAGGTAGGCATTCGGTCTTTCAGTAAATCTGAAAATGAAATTCGAAAAGAAAGAAAAATTAAACAGTTTCTTGCTTCCGAGATTAAACTTGGAATGTATGGAAATGAATGGCAGGAGCTCGTTTCAAAAAATCTTACTGAAAATGTTTACATTACTTTAGATCCTTCAGTATTCGATCCTTCAATTATCCCAAATGTAGAAAATCCTGATCCGGGAGGATTAAACTGGGAAGAAATACTTTATCTGTTAAAAATCATCGGGCAGGAAAAAAAGATTGTTGGATTTGACGTTTCAGGTTTGAAATCAAATAAAAATTTTCAGCACACTTATTATTATATCGCAAAGTTAGTTTATAAAATTCTGAATTATGCTTTATAGTATCAACGTTTACTCAAGAGGGTAAGATGAAAAAAAATATTTACTTATTAATATTTTTGATTCTCAGCAT
>DAIEQP010000283.1 GCA_027347805.1 Ignavibacteria bacterium
TCCTTTATTTAATGCGGGCAAAGGTGCTGTGCTCACTGAAAAAGGTGAGGCCGAACTTGATGCTGCAATAATGGATGGCAAAACACTGATGGCTGGGTCTGTGGCGGGTATTAAACACATTAAGAACCCGATAAATCTTGCGCGGCTTGTAATGGAAAAATCTCCTCACGTTATGATGATTGGTGATGGCGCTGAAGAATTTGCAAAACAAAATAATATCGAATTAATTGATAATAAATATTTCATTACAGAAGAAAAATGGCAGCAGTATCAAAAAATAATTGAAAGCCGTAAAAATGAAAGCAAACCCGAAAAGCATGGAACAGTTGGATGTGTTGCGTTAGATAAAAATGGAAATCTTGCTGCAGGTACCTCTACAGGCGGACTAATGATGAAAAAATTCGGTCGCGTTGGAGACGCGCCAATAATAGGCGCCGGAACCTACGCCAACAATAATACTTGTGCCGTTTCTGCAACCGGACAGGGAGAGTATTTCATTCGTCTTGGTGTTGCAAAAGATATTTCCTCATTAATCGAATATAAAAATTATTCATTATCCCAAGCAGCAGATGAAGTGATATATAAAAAATTATCTCCGATGAAAGCCGATGGCGGGATAATTGCAATTGATAAAAAAGGAAATATAGCCTGGCCTTTTAATACGGATGGAATGTTCAGAGCGTATCATTTTAGTGATGGTGAAAGCACAATTAAAATGTTTAAAGAATAACTAAGTTTTTATAACCTGAAATTTCTATCGTTGTTATAAATTGGGGGTACCGCTAAAATTATTAAGGAGATTAAGATGACAGTACTGGCATCGGTGAATTATTTTGCCATTCTCGTTTGCGGGGTTGTTGCAATTGGATTCGGTTATCTTTGGTACAGTCCATTTTTGTTCGGTAAATTATGGCTGCAGGAGATTGATCAGTCAGAAGAAGACTTAAAGCGCAGAGGCAGTTTAATTAGAATTTATGGATTAACATTTCTTGGACATCTTGTGATGGCTTATGTTCTTGCGCGAATAATTAGTTATACAAATTCTACAACAGTAATTGAATGTATGCGTCTCTCATTTTTATGCTGGCTCGGTTTTACTGGTGCAACAATGCTTGTTAATGCTGTTTATGAAAGAAAGTCGATTAGATTAGTAGCCGTAGACGGCGGATATCATTTAATTGTATTGTTGGTATTCGGCATAATTCTAGGCTCATTCCAGTAATTATAAAATAAGATTAATTTTTAAAAAATTCGGTAACAAATGAATATATCTTTAGTTGTTTTTGATTTAGACGGAACTCTTATTTCCTCTCATGAAACAATATACCAAGCCACAGTTGAAGCACTTCGGCGGATTGGTATAAAAAAAGAAATTGATCAGAATAAATTTAATACTATGATTGGGTGGCACTTCGAAGATATTTTTAAAGTGTATGATTTTAAAGTGCCCGATTTTGAAGACTTTATAAACATTTATAAATCGATTTACTTTGATTATATACACTCGTCTTATCTTTATGACGGTGTAAAAAAGACATTAGAGTTTTTACAAGCGAAAAAAATTTCAACAGCATTATTAACCACAAAAGGACAGGACCAGGCGGAAATACTTGTTAATTTTTTTGATATCGGTTTCGGCCTTAATTACATTATGGGCAGAAGACCCGGAATTGCACATAAACCTTCACCTGAACCGTTATTAAAAATTTGTCAAGATCTTAATGTTGATAATTCAAATACCTTGATTGTTGGGGATACTGAAATGGATATTGAATGTGGCAGAAATGCTGGGGCCAGAACCTGTGCTGTAAGTTACGGCTACAGAACAGCAGAAGAACTTAAAGCGTTATCCCCAGATTTTTTGATTGACAATATTGCCAAGTTGGAGTATATAGTTAATGGTTTGTAAAATGTTTCTGGAGAATTTCATATGGATAAATCCGGAAAAGTTTCAGTTAATATAATACAAGGTATTGCATCAATCAGCTTCACTCACCCCAAAAGCAATTCTTTATCTACAGCACTCTTAAAGGAAATAACTAACATACTAAACAAGCTTGCTGGTGATAATAATGTTCATGTTATTGTTCTGCGAAGCGATGGAGATAAAACTTTTTGTGCCGGGGCTTCATTTGATGAAATGCTTGAGATAAAAGATCTAAAAACAGGCAAAGAATTTTTTATGGGATTTGCTTTATTGTTAAATGCAATGAGGAAGTGTCATAAAATAATTATTGCAAGAATTCACGGGAAAGCAATTGGCGGCGGTGTTGGAATTGCAGCAGCGGCGGATTATACACTTGCATCAAGCGAAGCTTCAGTTAAATTAGGTGAACTTGCTCTTGGTGTCGGACCATTTGTTGTCGGGCCGGCAGTTGAACGAAAAATTGGTAAAACGAATTTCATTACAATGTCTGTTGATGCCGAATGGCATGATGCATTCTGGGCAAAACAAGCAGGGCTTTTTTCAAAAGTTTTCGCAAATAATCACGATCTTGATGAAGCAGTTTCTGCACTAGCAAAAAAAATTTCCTCCTGCAGCTTACAGGCAACATCGGAAATGAAAAAAGTATTTTGGGAAGGCACCGAAGACTGGGATGATTTATTGGATAAACGAGCTGAGATTAGCAGCAGGCTTGTGTTAAGCGAGTACACAAAAAATTATATTAAAGCATTCAAGAATAAAAATTAATTACACCAGCATTTATCAAAAGTATTATCCTTATCAAAAGAAGATTCCTATTTTTGAATCATCAAACCGCGAGTGCATATGAATTCGAGTGAGCTGAAATATCATCATCTTGGAATTCCAACAACTGTAATTCACAAGAATGAAACATACCTTGAAAAATTCAAAGTATATGTTTCAGGATATGAGACAAGCGCTTATAAAATTGAATGGATGCGGTATGAAAAGGATTCACCAGTTAACGAAATTGTAAAAACTATTCCTCATGTTGCCTTTGAGGTTGATGACCTGGAAAATGCAATTAATGGAAAAGATATTTTAATTGAGCCCAATAGTCCTTCTCCCGGTGTAAGGGTAGCATTTATTTTAGACAACGGCGCTCCGGTCGAATTTATTCAAGTAAACAATTTGAATGAGTAAGTTTTTCAATACAAAAGAACAATTCTTGTTGATTCTAATTGCTTCCATTTCAGTTGCAATAAGACTGCATGTTAATTTCAGCACCGAATATTTTCCTGGAAATAATGGCGCATACTATCTTATTATGGTGCGCTCGTTATTGGAAAAGGGACAATTAATACGGGCCGATTTTCCATTATTGTTTTGGTTGGAAACAGCAATTTCGTTTTTAATTATAAAGCTTGGGCTGGCAAATTTAAGCTCGGCAGTTGATTTTACCACTCGAGCGTTTGATTCGGTTGTTCCGGTGTTTTCAATTGTGCCCGCTTATTTATTAACAAAAAGATTATTAGTAAATAAAGACAATTTTTATGCACCGATTTTAATTTCATCAGTATCAATTCTTTATTATTCTTTTATTACGCTCGTTTCCGATTTTCAAAAAAATGCGCTTGGTTTATTGTGGCTCTTCTGGATGATTTATTTTCTTTTACTGGTACACGAAAAACCTTCTTTTAAAAATATTTTTGGTTTGCTGGTATTTTTATTGTTAACGGGGCTTACTCATTATGGCTGTATTGCAGTTGCAATTACAATAATCATGGTTGATTTTTTATCGCGCCACTTTACCGGTTACTCTTTTAAAAAGTTTTTAAAGCTTACTTTTTTCCTCATAATATCAATTGGGGTTTCGGTAGCAGTGATGTATCTAATCAACCCATGGCGGGTAAGAACGTTTATAGAAATTCCATTCCAGATATTTAAAGACCCGGTCTTTTCAAGAATAATAAATAGAGAACCGATTATAACTCCGTTTGATGTTGCTGGATTACTTCTGACAAACATTTTGGGTGTCAGCGCGCTTTATTTTTTCGTTAAACGATTTAAAGAAATCAATGAAAAACACCGGACTTATTATTTATCAATGATTATACTTGTTTTGTTTTTGTCCTCGCCGTTTCTTGCTTATGAATATGCCCAAAGAGTTTATTTTATTTCATATATGACAGCAATTCCTGTTGTTGCTTTTATGCATAATATAATCAGTAATGAAAATGGTAAAAAAAGAATACTGATAATTGTTTCGGCAACAATTTTTTGTTCGGTAATTGTTGCTTTAACAAAACCAACATTTTCGAACATGAATAAAAATCTATATTCTGAATTGAACGAAATAAAAACCAGGATTAAAATAAATTCTACCGATGTAATAATAGCCCGGCATGGAATGGAGTTTTGGTCAACCTGGATTATTGGTGCTGATGCTTTCAGACAGGAATCTACCTGGCCGATTTATTGGAAATGGTATTCAAAAGTTTATATTCTTAATCAGAAAAAAAGTAAAAGCCCATTTGGCCCGGCCGGGATTTTTGGAAAACCCTTTAATGAACCTCAAATACCGGAAAAATCAGTTCTTGTTTATTGCGGTGAATATTTTGATTTATATCAGTCACCACTGCCGCCGGAGAATTTTGAAAATTATAATAAACCGGAATTTTAAGATGAAAATGAAAACAGTATTTACCTCACTTTTGGTTGCGGCAAACATTATTTGTGCTCAGATTTTTGATTCAACAAAAATTGAAAAGATGTTAACGGGCCATACGGGGACAATGATAGTTCTTGATAATTCAACCGGGCAGAAATTTGTTTATAATTCAAAACGCAGCAGGCAAAGATTTTTACCTGCATCAACATTTAAGATTCCCAATTCCTTAATTGGATTGGATACAAAAGTAATTACTGATGAAAATTTTGTAATTAAGTGGGATGGAATAACACGTGACAACAAAGAGTGGAACCGGGATCATTCGTTGGCCACGGCAATTAAATATTCTGTTGTTCCGTATTACCAGGAATTAGCAAGAAGAGTTGGACGGAAAAAATATGAACAGATATTTTCAAAGTTTAATTATGGGAATAAAACAATTGGTAATAAAATCGATTTATTCTGGCTTGATAATTCTTTAAAAATATCCGCTGAGGAGCAAATTTCTTTTCTTAAGAAATTTTATGAATATGATATTCCATTTTCCCGCAAAAGCATAGATATTGTTAAAAAAATATTAACAGAAGAGAAATTTGCCAATTCTGTGCTTAAGTTTAAAACCGGCACCGGCAAGAAAGAAGACGGAATGTGGATTGCCTGGCTTGTTGGTTATGTTGAACGAAAGGACAAAGTGTTTTTCTTTGCTTTTAATGTTGACGGTATAAACTATGAAGACGCAAAAAGTGTAAGAGATGAAATTCCCAGAAAAATTCTGATTGATATGAAATTCATTCAATAACAAATATGATTGACAAAACAATATGAATACAAATTATAAAATATCAGAGCTGTTTATTTATCCGGTAAAATCTCTTGGCGGGATATCGGTTAATGAAGCAGAAGTTACGGATCGCGGATTAAAATATGATCGGCGGTGGATGCTTGTTGATGACGACAATAAATTTCTTACGCAGAGAAAACATTCGCAAATGGCTTTAATCAGTTGTGAATTGAAATCGGATAATTTGGAATTTACGCACAAGCAAAGCGGAGAAAAATTTTTAATCGGTCTTGATGAAAAAGAAAATAGGGAAATTGATGTTGTGGTTTGGGATGACAAAGTTAAAGTAGATTGCGTAAGCAATGAAGCCGATAAATGGTTTGGCGGAATACTCGGAATAAATTGCTCACTTGTTCGTATGCCCGAAACATCACACAGGCTGGTTGATACAGATTATGCATTCAACAAAGAAATTACCAGTCTTTCAGACGGATATCCTTTTTTAATAATTGGGCAGTCATCGCTGGATGATCTTAATTCCAAACTTGACAAAAAAGTTCCGATGAATAGATTCAGACCTAATTTTGTTTTTACAGGCGGAGAGCCATTTGTTGAAGATAAACTGAAATGTTTTGAAATAAACGAAATAAAATTTTTCGGCGTAAAACAATGCGGAAGATGTATTGTTACAACGATTAACCAGGATAATGCTTTAAAGAGCGAAGAGCCGCTTCGAACTCTTTCTTCATATAGAACAATAAATAACAAAGTTATGTTTGGAATGAATCTTATTCATCAGGGGAGAGGAGTTATTCATGTTGGGGATAAAATTGAAGTAAAAGAGTATAAATAATTTTAAAGTAAAGATGAACAGTTAATGTTATTAATCGTCTAATGATAGAATTCGTGATAATTTTTAATGGAGAGTAAAATGAAAAAAATGCTGACTAGTTTATTTATAATATTTTTCTGTTTTAGTGTAAATATTTTTGCTCAGCTCGAGAAAAAATATGATAGTATCTGGGAAGGGACTCTTGATTTTGGACCGCAAAAACTAAAAGTAGTTTTAAAAATTGTTCAAACCAGTGACGGCAAAAAATCAGCTTTTCTTGACAGCCCTGATCAGGGCGCAGTCGATATTCCGGCTTCTTCGGTTTTAATAACAAAAGACAGTTTGAATTTTCAGATTAACAATATTAGAGCATCCTTTATGGGAGCCATAAATCAGGATGGAACCGTTGCAGCTGGAAAATTTTCTCAGGGAATGGTTAATATCGATTTGAAACTTAATAAAGTAGACAAGGTTGCTCAGCTAAACCGGCCTCAAACACCAAAGCCACCGTTTCCTTACAAAGAAGAAGTAGTAACATTTGAAAATAAAGCAGCAAACATAACTCTCGCTGGTACATTAACAATTCCAAAAGGTGGAAATAAATTTCCTGCAGTTGTAATGGTAACCGGATCCGGTCCGCAGGATAGAGATGAAGCTTTGTTTGGTCACAAACCTTTTTTGGTAATTGCAGATTACTTAACGCGCAATGGAATTGCAGTTCTTCGTTTTGATGATAGAGGTGTTGGAAAATCGAAGGGAAATTTTTCTTCTGCTCTAACGACAGATTTTGTTACCGATGCACTTGCAGCCGTTGAATACTTGAGAACAAGAAATGAGGTTGCTCAAAACAAAATTGGAATTGTCGGGCATAGCGAGGGCGGAATGGTAGCTCCACTGGCAGCTTCAAACTCCGATGACGTGAAGTTTATTGTAATGCTTGCCGGACCGGGAATGATTGGAAAGGACCTGATTCCGCTTCAGCAGAAATTGCTGTTGATGGCTACCGGTGTTACTGAAGAAGTTGCGTTAAAACAAGCATCCGAAACAAAAGAAGTTTTTGATATAATTTTAAATGCATCCGATAGTTTAACGGCATACAATAAACTAAGTTCGCTCTATGATGAAAAAGTTTCAAGAATGACTAAAAAGGAAAAAGAGAAGCCGGAGAATAGCAAAGAAGCATTTGCAGCAGTTACAAAACAATATCTGAGTCCTTGGTTTAGGTTTTTTATTAAATACGACCCCCGTCCTGCACTTGAAAATGTTCAGTGTCCTGTTCTTGCAATGAATGGAGAAAAAGATTTGCAGGTGCCTGTAAAAGAAAATTTGTCATTGGTTGAAACAGCACTAAAAGCCGGCGGAAATACAAAATACAAAATTGTTTCATTGCCCGGATTAAATCACCTATTCCAAAATGCATAAACAGGAAGCGCTGCTGAATATGGAAAAATAGAAGAAACATTTTCTCCAGAGGCATTAAAAGTAATGGCAGATTGGATTTTAGAAATCACATCTAAAATGTAAAATCAAAAAGAAAGGAAATATAAATGGCAAACGTGTTAAACTGGTTCGAAATTCCCGTTGAAGATATGGAGCGGGCAGTAAAGTTTTACACAACAATTTTTGGATTTGCATCAATGTATCAAATGCAGATGGGCGGGTTTGATATGGCTTTTTTTCCAATGGAAGGAGATGGTGTTGGCGGCGCACTCGTAAAAGGAGAATCATACAAACCAGCACTTGATGGCGCAGTTATTTACTTAAACGCAAATCCAGATCTTGCAATTGTAGAATCAAAAATTGAAAGTGCCGGTGGAAAAGTTCTAATGAGTAAAAAATTAATTACCGAAGAAATAGGTTACATGGCGCTGTTTATTGATATTGAGGGAAACAGAGTAGCGCTGCATTCAAATAAATAAAAATTATAGCGGGATTAACTACTTGTCCCGCTTTTCTAAAGTTTATATTTCTTCTCTAAATCGTTCGCACGGAATTTCAGTCGATCATTATCTGCGTCATCAATTAAGCTTAACAATTTTTTAACTTTTGCTGCAGATACATTTTGCCGGTTATATATCTCAATTAGAAACCGAAGTGCAACATATTTTTCTCGTTCCTGTTCACTTGCCGAAACCAGATTAAAATAAGATTCTGCTTTTTCATACTGGTTATTGTTAAAAAAGTATTGGCCAAGTATAAGATTAACTTCGTTTTCTATTTGTGGAGCATATTTGAAATTTGGTTTGGATTGAAGAAAAGAATCCATTTCTTCATTTTTAATATTATTGATTGCTCTTGTCTGCAGTATTCTTAGCCATTTATTTTCATTGGGATATTTTTTCACCAAGGCAAACGTTTCTTGTGCCCGTTCATTCAACTGCCGTTCAAATTTGAAGGCATTTGTGTTATCGCCGGTAAGCCAGTAATTAAAAGCCAAAATATAACGCGCACTGTTTTCCGAACCGCGAAGCAAACTTGATTGCTGCAATGTTAAAGTTGCATATCGAACAGCCATCTCGGAATTCCCAATCATATCATAATACCTTGCCTTGATAATATTTTCCATCAGATTCATCTTATCGTTTTTCATCAAACGTGCAACCGCATTGATATCCCAAATATTAAGCAGAAGCTGGCAATAAGAATTAAACGTTCTTTTATTTTGCGAATATGTTTTTAAAAAAGCTTCAAAGTAAGGAATTGCAGCATAAGAATTGTCCTCTAGATTAGCATAAACTTCCATAAGTGTAAGTGCAGATTGACCAAATGTAAGAGTACCTTTATTAAAAGCTGTTTTTAGAAACTGCAGCCCTCTTTCTCGGTTACCTGAAAATCCAAGCGCCCCGGCTATAAAACTTGTTATTCCGCTCATTCGATCTGAATAATAATCCAGCATTCCAAGTACAAGGTATGCATCATAAAATTGAGGACTGGCTTTGAGTACATCCTCCATAAATGCTTTAGCTTTTTTCCCGCTTCTGAATGCGCTCCACCAGGAACCATCAACACCATATACTCGTGCAAGGAAACCATATATTGTTCCAAAATAGAATTTGTTCTCTGTATTAAGTTTAATTTCTTCAAATTTTTCTGTAACGCTTTCGCAATAGGAAATTATTTCCTTGTTTAAAGTTTTTCTTCCTTCATCTCTTTTCTCCGGATCCAGCAGGGCAACCTTTTGATAATATTCCATTATCATTGTGTTAATCAGGTAGTAGTAGTATTTGGGTGAGCTGGAATTATTTTTTATTTCTTCGCCGGCAATTTTCTTTGCCTGGGAGAAATCTTCGTTATATGTATAACTCAAAATTTGTTTATCAACCTCTGAGAGTTGAATGGTTTGAGCATTAATAAGACCAGAAAGCAAAACAAACAGAAAAAAGTTTTTCATTATTATTTCGAGAATTGTTTCATAATTCGGGATCAAAATAAAGAAAAGAATGGTTTATAGCTTCCGACTATTAGGGTAAAAATAAATTTCTAAACTATACAATAAAATTATCCGGGAAACGTTTACATTATTAGAAACGGTTAGGTATATGGTTAAAGCTCTTGAGCAGAATTTAATACATCGATGCCGCCAGGGTGACCCGGATTCATTCGGACACCTGATCAAGCTATACAGGAAACAGCTTTACGGTTACTTGTTTAGGTTGCTTGGAAATACTGTTCATGCAGAAGAAGCAATGCAGGAAACGTTGATTAAAGTATGGAAGGGAATCAAAAAATATAATGAAGAACAAAAATTTGCATCCTGGCTTTTTACAATTGCACATAATTGTGCAATGGATTTCCTTAGAATCAAAAAACATGATTCACAGGTAACAGAAGAGGATCCGGATAATTTACCCGGATATGAAAACCCGGCTCGTCAGATTGAAAAAGAGGAACTTAAAATAATGATAGCAAAAACAGTTGAGACATTACCGGTTCAACAAAAAGAAGTTTTTCTGCTGAGAATAGAGGGGGATTTTTCGTTCAAAGAAATCGCTCAAATAATGGGCTCACCTTTGAATACTGTTTTGAGCCATATGAATTATGCAGTAAAAAAAATAAGAAAACGGGTGATGTATGAATCACTATGAAGCCGAAAATGAATGCAGTTGCTTTGAGAAAAATATATTTCTGTTTATTGACAGAAATTTATCCGAAGAATTATTCAGCAAGATGGAAAAGCATATTAGCCAGTGCCGGGATTGTTCAAAACTATTTTCCGATACAGTAGAAATTCTTTACGGAAGCAAAATTGACATTCCGGAAATCACCGATGATAAATTTGATTTGATGGTAAGCAATGCTACAAAACTTAGTCAGCCAGGATTTATGACGGGTATATTAGCCGAACAAAAGCAAAAAAAAATATTCTATTGGAAACTTGCTTTCACAACGATTTTATTGTTTGCTTCAATTACAATATCTCTTTTATCTACAAGATCAAACCCCGTAAAGAAGGTATCAAAAGATTTATTGGATTGGGAAGGGAATAAAATAGAGACTGAACTAAAAACAATAGACCAATCAATCAAATCTCTGAATGGCGAGGATTGGAATATTGAACTAACAAAAATTGATAATAGCCTCAACAACCTAGAAAAGAGTGCTGATAAATATTCATTTAATTAAGGAGATTTTATGAAAAGATTATTAATTACAATTGCACTGTTGCTGCCGATCGCGCTTATAAATGCTCAGGTCGTAGCTCAAACTTACAGCCTGGATGCAGAAAGATTAGCGCAGCAGATTGACCAGGAAGCACGCGGAGAACTTTCGAAAGAGAAAGAAGAAAAGATACTAAAAACTTTATCTCCCGAGATGAAGACAAAACTGGAAGAAATTAAAAAGTTGAATAAAGAGAAATATCAGCAACTTCTTTTATCTCATTATGGTGTGAATGCCTGGTCTACCGGGTTTGCAAAAGCAGAAAGTGTTTTTGGGATAAATGGAATCAGCGAAGCATATAGAAAAGAAAACGAGCTGGAAATAGACGTTGAACTTCTTGCATTGAAATGCAAGCAAGCCGGTGATAATGAAAAGCAAAAAATCAAAAACGAACTAAATGCAAAACTAAGCGATCTTTTTGAAATTAAAGAAGCAAAAAAGCAGGAAGAAATTAAGAGACTTGAAAAACGCTTACAGGAATTGAAAGAGTCTTTGCAGGAAAGAAAACAAAATAAAAATGAAATTGTGAATAGAAGAATGCAGGAATTACTCGGGAATCCAAAATATCTTTACTGGGAATAAAAAGTTTCAAGCGCCGACGATATGAATTATTCGTCGGCGCATATAATTATTTATTGTTTTTTTCCAGGGCATCAAAATATTTTCTAATTAAATCTTCATAATCTTTTTTGTAACCCTCTTTTATCGCTTTCTGAAGCTCGTCGCGAAGCTTGTTCTTTCCTTCTTCTGTTGTGAGTATTAAATCTGGCGGAGAAATCCTGGCAGAATTTTGTCCTGCATTTGATTTTCGATCCTTCTCATAATCTCTTTCGCTCAATGACCGCTGGGCATCTAAAAGTCTTGATAGAATTTTTTCCTGTTGTTTTACAAGATTGTCATCAATTTTTTCAGAGTGAAGATTTGTTACAACATCTTTCATCTCATCAAGTAATTTATCAAGGTTTGCGGGAATTCTTTTTGATTGCCCTGTTTCCTTGGCTTCCTGGTTTAACTGCTCGAGAGATTTTCGAATTAATTCCTGTTGCTGCGCAAGTCGCTGCATTTGAGCCATCATTTGCTGTGTCATCTGGCCGTTTTTTAGTGACTGTGTCATTTGGTTTAAATTCATTTGCTGCTGGGCCATCTGTTGAAACTGCTGCATCATTCCCATCATTCCCGAACCGCCGCTGCCGCCGCCATTCATCATTTGATCCATTGCACTCTTCATTAATGATGCGGTCTCATTCAAATATTGCATTGAGCTAGTTTGCTTATTTTCAGCAGCGCCAGAATTCTGGTTTTGTATTGCATTTTGCGCCTGCTGCATTTAGCTAAAAGCCTTGCCAAGGCTGTTTCCTATCTCGGGAGTTATTGCAAATGTTTTTTGGGAAAGGGAATTCATGTTTTGAAGAATTTTTCCAAGCTCACTCTGCAATTCGTTTTGCTCCTGCGCTGCTTTGTTTAATTCAGATGATTGATGATTCATCTGTGCGGTTCTGTTTTTGAGTTTTTCCTGGTCTTTAGAAAGCGTCAGCAAATCATCGAGAATTTTAACCATATCATAAAAAGTTTTCATCTGGTTCATTTGCTGCATCTGATCCTTGAGAGACTTGAACTGCTGCATCATTCTGTTCATGTTTGATGAAAGCTTTTGCTGGTTTTGCATGGCATTTTGCTTCTGCATTTGCTGTAGGAATTTTTTTGCTTCTTCGGAAAGTTCTTCGTTATTCTGTTTATCGAATTCATTCTGAATTTTATCCATCATTTCTTTTGGCATTTCTTTCAATTCGTTCATCTTTTTATCAAGATCATTCATTTCCTGTTCAAGCTGCTTAATATTTTCCGAAGCATCGTTTTGCCTTTGTGAAAGTTCATCCCTGTTTTTCTGATCATTTAGATTCTTATTCTCGGTTTTATTTTTAAGTTCATCAAGTTTGTGAGTAAGATTTTCAGTTCTTTTTAAAAGCTCATCAATCTTTTGTTCAACTTGAATTCTTTTCAAAAGATTTAATGTTCTCTCAATACTGTTTTTAATCATCTCTTCGTTAGATTTCAATTCTTCCAAAGACATCTGAACGTTATCTCTCATCATTCCTTTTAAAGCATCCTGCATTTTTTTGAATGCTTCTTTTAATTCTTCGCTGTTGAATTGATCCATCAGGTTTTGAAGTTCATTATACTTTTCCATCGTTTCTTTTGAGAGCAGATTATTTTTCATAAGCTCTTTTTGCATATCATTCATTTTCTGGGAAACTTCTTTTAGTTTATCGCCAAGCTTCTCAAATTTTTCAGCTGCTTTATCAATTCTTTCTTTTTCCTGCCAGGTTATATCTCGCCTGTTCTGTTTTAAATCATCACTGATTTTTTTTAGTTCATCCTGAAGTTTATCAGCTTCTTTAAATGTTTCAGATAACTCTTTCTCGGTGCTATTTTGTTCTTTCTCTGCAGATTTGAAAAGTTCATCCATTGAAGGAACCACAATAATCATTTCTTTTGTCCGGGCAGATTTAGGACCATTGATATTGTCGTTATCGAAAATTTCTGCATAATAAACTAAAGCCTCGCCTTCCGCCAGGTAAAGAGGGGATAAATCCCAGGTATAATAAATATCATCTTCTTTGGCTTGGGTTGATAAAGGTATTGAAATCTGAGAAAAATTATTTTCTGCCGTTCTGTATTTTGATGTTGCTAGACGATAGTTCAAAGTCATTTTTGAAAAGCCGTAATCATCACTAATTCTGCTGATAAGCTGAATCCTGTTTTCTGTTCCGAGCTTGACATCAGCGGTTGGAGAAATTAACTCAATTGCTGGCGGATTATCTGCAAGAAGTTTTACGGAGTAAGTTATTGGGTTGGCATTGAAAATATTTTGTTTGTCCTGAATTAATATTTTATAATCAATTTCCTTTGATGCTGTAAACTCTACCGAAGCAACATTATTGTAAACCGTCATAACTTTTGTTGAACTGTCACTAAATTCAACGATAGCTTTTGAAAGTTCTCTTGAGGAAATTACAACAATCTTAATTTTACTTCCCGGAAGAGTTGATACATTTCCGTTGTCGCGCAGCGCTAAAGCAGGTAATTTTGAATACGAAGGCGGTAATACGGTTATGTCAAGCAATGAAATAACAGGACGATTGACAACCGAAATTTTATAAATATCGCTGGATATATTTTCAGCCGAAGCAAAATATTCTATTGAACTTTTTAGTGAGATTGCCTCATAAATAAAAACACCGGAAGAATCCGGTAAAAGTTTTTTTTCACTGTATTCCGTTTGTTCTTCAGATTTAGTAGATAAAATAATTTCTTCTGGTTGTTTTCCTTCAACTCTAATTTTAATCGAAACGTTGTCTCCCTTAGTTATTTCCTTGTTTCCCGGAGTGATATAAAAAACGAATTTCGGCGGGGCTTCAAAACTCGTTCGAAAGTTAATTAATCGGTATGCTGCAGAACCTAATCCTGGAATTATTAAAAAGAGGATTGCTAAAATGGTTAAGGTCGCAAAACTGAAATGAAAAAGCTTTTTTGTTTTATTGAAATTAACAATCGAGCTAAAATTTAATTGTTTACTTTTGATAAATACAGATTTGAATGCGGCATTGATTAAAGCTTTAGAATAGCCAGAATTGCTTTCCTGGGTAAGCTGAATTGCGTTTGCAAGTTCATCTTTAATTTCCGGAAAATTATCACCAACAGTTTTGGCAATGTTTACGTAGTCGGGATTAGAGCAATATTTTAGATCTTTTATAAACGGAATCAATACGAAAACAAGTCCCGAAATAATAATCGCTGATAATGTTAATACAAAAAGAATTGTACGGGCTGAAGAATTAAGATGCAAAATTGATTCAAGTGCAATAAGCAGAAAGAGAAAAGCGAATAATGAAATCAGAAAAAGATAAAACTTTTCCAATCCCGATTTTCGTTTTTCCATAACGATATACTGCTGGAGTTTTTTTTGTGTTTCAGAAAAATAATTTTCCATAATTCTAATTCATTAAAGCCCAGGTTACAATGTTTGTTCCAAAGCGGAGGGCTTCTTCTCTTTTTTCAGGCGGATCCTTGTGTACTTCCGGGTCAACCCAGCCGTCGCTAGGATTACTTTCGAATGTATAGTAAACACACAATCGACCATTAAAAAATATACCCAATCCTTGTGGTGGTTTATTGTTATGCTCATGAGTTTTTGGTGGTCCGTTGCTAAAATCAAAAACACAATGATATAATCCATAACTAAAAGGAAGTTCTACCAAATCTTTGTCTGGGAAAACTTTTTTGATTTCTCTCCGAAAAGCTTTATCGAGGCCATAATCATCATCAACATAAAGAAAGCCGCCGCTTTCAAGATAAAGTTTCAGCTTTGCAACATCGCTGTCTGAAAATACTATGTTTCCATGCCCCGTGATAAAAAGAAAAGGATAGGCAAAAATGTTGCCGCTGGTTAAATCAACAAACTCATAAACAGGATTGGTTTTTATGTTTGTATTTCGGGCAATGAATTTTAAAAGATTTACTTCTGCCGACGGATCATTATACCAGTCTCCGCCGCCATTATATTTTAAACGTGCAATTTTAAATCCAGAATTATCCTGCCCATGGATGAATAAAGGAAAAAGGAGAATCACTAATATTTTAAGATAAATTTTCATTCCCTGTATAAATTACCGCGCGCAAAATATAAAAATCGAATCAGCTATGCATGGCTAAAACAAATCTGAGCTATTAATTCTGCTGGCTATTAACCATAGAATGGGTAATTTTGTACAAAACGAACAGACGAGATCAATATGAAATATTTTGAAAGCATACTGGCAATATTATTTTTTGTTTCATCAATAATCTTTTCGCAGACAGGAGTATTTGAAAATTACTTTCTGGATCAGACCATGCGAATAGATTATTATCATATTGGCAATGCAAATACAGAAATTGTCACAATTGATCAAATTTATCAATATGGAATTTGGTCGGGCAGCACATTGAACCTGATAGACGATTTTAATAATGGAGCATATTATTATAAAATTTATGATTCGGCAACCGGTAAACTTATTTTTTCTAGAGGATTCGATAGTTACTTCAAAGAGTATCAAACAGGTGACGATGCGGCAAATGGAGTAAAGAGAACTTATCATGAAAGCGCAATAATTCCGTTCCCCAAAAACAAAATCAAATTTGTTCTTGAAAAAAGAGACAAACAAAATAAACTGAATCAAGTTTTCACAAGCGTAATTGATCCGACTGACCTGTACATTATAAAAGACGTAGTGAAAGATTCTGAAGTAAAAGTTTATAGAAGTTATTACAGCGGAAACCCTCATAAAAAAGTTGATGTTGCAATTTTAGGCGATGGTTATTCAAAAAATGACAAAAAGAAATTTGAAAAAGATTTAAAGCGCTATACCGAATTATTTTTTTCACTTGAACCGTACAAATCAAACCGTGATAAATTTAATATTTATGGAATATTTAAAGCCTCAGAAGAAAGCGGAATAGATGAACCGGGTGCTAATATTTATAAAAGTACAACGCTCGGAACAAGGTTTTATTCGCTCGGCTCAGAACGTTATGTTCTAACTGAAGACAATAAAGTTACGCGCGATCTTGCAGCACATGTTCCGTACGATGCAATTTATATTATGTGCAACAGCGCCCGTTATGGGGGCGGTGGAATCTATAATTTTTATTGCACCTTCTCTGCCGATAATCAATTCAGTCCATACATTTTTCTTCATGAATTTGGCCATTCATTCGGAGGGCTGGCAGACGAATACTATACTTCTGATGTTGCCTACAATGAATTTTATCCCGCCGGTTTAGAGCCCGTTGAACCGAATATTACAAGGCTTCTTGATAAAAACAATTTAAAGTGGAAAAGTGCTGTTACGAATGGTATTGAAATTCCAACTTTGTGGGAAAAGGACAATTATGATAAAATGGATTTGAACTGGCAAAAAGAAAGAAGGGAATTGAATAAGAAAATCGCCGAGCTCAAAAGAAACCGTGCGGCACAAAAGGACATTGATGCGCTGCAAAATGAATATAATGTTAAAGATAAACTTCACAGTGACGAAGTGGATAAATATTTACTAGCTTCAAAATATTGGAATAAAGTCGGGGCATTTGAGGGAGCCGGATATTCATCAAAAGGAATGTACCGCTCGATGCTTGATTGTATTATGTTCAGCAAGGGAACGAAACCGTTCTGCAAAGTTTGTGAAGAACACATAAATAAAGTGATTAAACATTTTTCAGAATAAAATTCTGGTATAAAATGAAAATATTTTATCTCTGCAATCCGGCTTCACACGGTGGCAAAGGAGCTAAGTTTTTCAATCTGATTTTGAATCACTTTGAAAAGAAAAATATTATTCTTGATTCGGTTCAAACAAAATATGCCGGTCATGCTACCGAAATAATCAGGGAATTAGACTTCACAAAGTATGATGGCATTGCACTCTCGGGCGGCGATGGAACTTTGTTTGAAGTTATCAACGGATATTTTGCAAACACTTCAGTCAAGAAAATTCCAATCGGTGTTATTCCTGTTGGAAGAGGAAATGCGTTTGCCAGAGACATTAATCTATTTCCTGAAAAATGGGAAAATGCAGTTGATGCAATTGCCTACCGAAAAACAAAATGGGTTGATGTTGGATTGTGTAAAACGTTGGACGAAAAATTTTATTTTATAAATATTCTTGGTTTCGGGTTTGTGACTGATGTAGCCAAAACGGCATTTAATCTTAGAGTTCTGGGGCACCTTTCTTATATAATTGGAGTTCTATATCGAACCATCTTTCTTAAATTTTATAATTTAAAAATCGAAGCTGACGGAAAAATATTTAACAGACAAAATGTTTTTACCGAAATCTCGAATACATGTTATACAGGTAAAGATTTTTTTATGGCGCCGGCAGCCGTAATCGATGATGGCTATCTGGATATTACACTGCTTAATAAACTTTCTCGTATAAAAATTTTGCAGGCGCTTCCTAAAATATTTACAGGCGATCATGTGAAAATGAATGAGGTGGAATCGTTCAAGGCAAAAAAAATAAAAATTGAAACAGAGAAACCAAAACTATTAACTCCTGATGGACAATTAACTGGTTCGACACCAATTGAAATCGAATGCATCAATAATGCAATTGAAGTTTTTGTTTATTAACTGCCAAGAATAGTCGTTCGGTTAACTGAATTATTTTTTGAACTCAAACGCTATTAAAAATCCCAAGCAATTAGTAAATATGATTGCGCTTCATTTCCAGGGGAGTTTTGAAAGATCCACATTCCCGCCCGATAAAATAAGCGCTATTCGTTTGTTGGTAAATTTTTCTTTGTTCTCAAGGATTGCAGCAAGTGTAACAGCACTTGAAGGCTCGATATAAATTTTTAATCCTTCCCAAATAATTTTCATTGCTTCAATAATTGATGTTTCAGTAACGGTTATAATTTCGCTTATATTATTCGAAATTATTTCAAATGTACGCTGGCTTAAACTCGTCAGCAAGCCGTCGCAAATAGTTTGCGGATTAACAGAAGGATAAATTTTTCCATCCCTGATTGAGCGATAAGCATCATCAGCGCCTAGCGGCTCTGCGCCAATTACTTTTGTTGTAGGAGAATAATATTTTGTGCTTAAGCAGGTCCCGCTGCATAAGCCGCCTCCGCCAATTGGTGAAATTATATAATCCAGCTCATCAACTTCTTCATAGATTTCCTTTGCTGCAGTTGCCTGACCGGCGATGATTGAATAATTATCAAACGGATGTATAAAAATTGCACCGGTCTCTTCAACTATTTTGTTTAGAGTTTCTTCTCGTGATTCTAATGTCGGCTCGCAGAAAGTGATTTTCGCTCCATGTTCTGCAACACCATTCTTTTTTATTTCGGGTGCAGTATGAGGCATTACAATATAAGCCGGCACATTCTTGAGTTTTGCCGCCAATGAAAGTGCTGCAGCATGATTCCCGGATGAATGCGTTGCGACTCCTTTTTTTAATTCGGCTTCACCAAGTGATAAGACAGCATTACTTGCTCCACGAAATTTAAATGCGCCCACTTGCTGAAAAGTTTCGCATTTGAAAGACAATTCGCATCCAATAAGTTTATTAATTATTGTTGAATTCATAATTGGAGTGCGGACAATTTGTTTCCTGATTCTGGAATGCGCTTCAATTATATGATCATTAGTTGGTTCTTTTTCTAAAAACATAATCCCTTCTATTTAATACGTAGAATACCAAGTATAATATCATCGCTTTGTTCAGCTTCGCCGCGATAGTTTTTTAATTCATCAAATATTGTTTTCGATAAATTATCCGGCGAGAAATTTTTGTTAGTTAAAATTAAACTTTCGAATTTCTCTTCTCCAAATTCTTCTTGTTTTGAATTCATCGCTTCGGGAATTCCATCAGTATAAAATACAATTAAATCATTCTCCTGCAGACTTACTGTTTCGGATGAATATGGCAAATCTATATTTCCAAGCATCAGGCCGCCGATTGAAAGCTTTGATAATTTTTCAGCGCCATTTTTTAAAAGATAAATCGGGTTATGCCCCGCATTAATGCTTAACAGATTTTTTGACTCGCTGTTGAAAAATCCAAACCAGGCGGTTGCAAATTTATCTGGTGTTGTTGAACTAATTAAAAAACGATTAAATGACTGCACCATATCAATTGGATCTATCTTTTCTTTACGTATAATAAAATAAAATTGCAGGAACGAATAAAGCGTTGAAACAATTAATGCTGCAGGAACACTTTTACCGGAAACATCTGCAACAAAAAACAATGTGTTTGCGTCATCAATCTTAATTACTGTAAAATAATCTCCACCAACTTCTTTTGCAGATTTTAATCTAACACTAATATCAATGTTATTTATATTGGGGATTTTTTCAGGAAGAAAACGTTTCTGAATTTTGTATGCTGTTTCTAATTCGAGTTTTGTCTGCTGGGCCTTTAATTCTATCTCGATCAAGCGTTCATTTTCAATAGCAATTGCACACTGCGCAGAAAGGGATTCAAACAATTGTAAATCTTCTTTCGAAAACGGCTCATTATTTTTCTTATTGATAGATTGAATTACACCGACCAACTCGTTTTTATTTATCATCGGAACGCAAATCATATTGCGGGTATAGAAACCTGTTGATATATCAAAGCTTTTATTAAAGCGGGGATCGCTGTAGCAGTCGTTTATTATTAAGGATTCCTTTTTTTCGGCAACCCATCCTGCAATTCCTTCACCAAGATTAACTGCTCTTGATTTTAATGTTGTTGCGGTACCCCCGGCAATTGTATGAAAATAAAGAGCCTTCTCCTCTTTATTAAAAAGTAATAACGAGGCGGCTTCCGAGTCGAGAAGTTTTTTACTGGCAGTAATAATCTGATCTAGAAGTTCCTGAAGAGGTTTATGAATTGACAGCTCATGAATTATGTTTTGAAAAAATTTTATTCTTTTTAATAGGGAAACATAATCGTGCTTATTAAGTTCTATGGTTGAATGAGTTGCCATAGCTTTCTTTCGTATAAGTGATGAAGTGTGGAAAGCAATTTACGTAGATAGTTTTTAATTGTGGAGAAAAAAATAGAAAGATTTTGTTAATGGATTAATGGGTCGGAATTTACTCGTTAACCGTTATTAAAAAAGGGTCGAATTTAATTCGACCCAATTGGAAAATTTATTCAAGATTATCTAAGATCGATTGAAGTTTATCTAAAGCTTTTTCCATATCGTGCATTTTCATTTTCTCACGTTCAATCACATCTACAGGGGCTTTGGCAACAAAATTTTCGTTCTCCAATTTTTTTCTTACACCGTTAAAACTGTTTAAAACTCTTGCCATTTCTTTTTCTATACGTGCACGTTCAACGTTAATGTCAATCAATCCTTCAAGAGGAATAAAAATATCGCATCCCTTAACTACTGCAGAAGCACATGCTTTTGGTTTATCAAGATTTTCGTCAACGGTAAGCTGGTCTATTCTGACAAGCGATTTAATGTAGCGTTCCTGGGCAAATGTAACAGCGGCACTTTTGAGAAATACATTTATTTGTTTTGATGGAGCAATATTTATTTCACCGCGGATATTTCTAATTGCAGTAACAACATTCTGCACAAATTCAATTTCCCTTTCTGCCTGAATATCGACAAGAGTTGAATCATATTTGGGGTAAGAAATTGTAGAAATACTTTCACCAGTTTTTCTTTCATCAAGCAGCTGCCAGATTTCTTCTGTTATAAACGGCATAAACGGATGAACAAGTTTCAGCATATCTTCAAATAAAGATATTGCTCTTGATAGAACTGCCGATTTAACTTCATCGGTACCATTATATAAACGGGTTTTGGATAGTTCAACAAACCAATCACAGAAGTCATTCCACACATAACTGTAAATTAATTTTGAAGCATAGTTAACTTCGAATTTATCCAGAGCATCATTTACTTCTTTTATTGTTTGATTGAAACGGGAGATAATCCATTTATCGGTAAAATCCATGTGTTTATGTTTCAAAAACGGATCAAGTTTTATATTCTGGGCGTTCATCAATAAAAATCTTCCCGCATTCCACATTTTATTTGCAAAATTTCTGCCAAGCTCAACCATTTCATTTGAGAATAGAACATCCTGGCCAAGCGGTGCGATGTAAGTCATTGTAAATCGAAGGGCATCCGTTCCATATTCTGCCATTAAGTCTAACGGATCTGGAGAGTTGCCGAGTGATTTACTCATTTTTCTTCCCTGTGCATCGCGGACCAAACTTGTGAAGTAAACATCTTTGAATGGAATATCTCCCATGAAATATTCGCCGGCAATAATCATTCTCGCAACCCAGAAGAAAATAATATCCGGCGCAGTCACAAGAAGATCGGTTGGGTAATAATATTTTTGGTCGTGTTGGTTAGTAAAAACATCCTGCGCCCACAACCAGCTTGATGCCCATGTATCAAGCACATCATCATCCTGGTGCCAGTTTTCTATATCAGCCGGGGGAATAACATCGCAATATATTTCTTTTGTGTTGTTATGATACCAAACAGGAATTCTGTGTCCCCACCATAATTGTCTTGATATACACCAATCACGGATATTTGTCATCCAGTGCTCGTAAGTTTTTACCCAGTGTTCAGGATGGAATTTTACTTTTCCTTCCTGAACAACTTTTAAAGCGGGCTTGCAAAGATCTTCCATTTTCATGAACCATTGTTCGCTAAGATATGGTTCAATAGGAACGTTTCCTCTTTGAGAATATCCGACTTTGTTAGTGTAGTTTTCAATTTTTTCTACAAGCCCGAGTTCCTGCATTCTTGAAACAACTTTTTCACGAACAATGTATCTATCAAGTTCCTGGAATTCAGGCGGAACATTTCCGTTTGTTGTTGCATCTTCATTGAAAATATTTATCATTTCAAGATTATTGCGCTGCGCCATATCGTAATCGTTTACATCATGTGCCGGTGTAACTTTAACAGCGCCGGTTCCAAATTCTTTATCAACATAAGAGTCTGCAAAAAGAGGAATTTCTCTTCCGACAATCGGAAGCACAATTGTTTTACCTATCAAATGTTTATATCGTTCATCTTCAGGATTGACAGCAACGCCAGTATCCCCGAGCATCGTTTCAGGTCTTGTTGTTGCAACAATTACAAATTCATTTGTTTCTTTAACTGGATATTTGAAATACCAGAGCTTTCCTTGAATTTCTTTATAGAAAACTTCTTCATCGGAAATGGCAGATTTAGAAGCAGGATCCCAGTTTACCATTCTGTAGCCGCGGTAGATTAATCCTTCCTTGTAAAGCTTTACAAAGGCCTCGATTACTTTTTTATAGTAATGTTCATCCATTGTAAAACGTTCTCGCTGCCAATCGCAGCTTACTCCAAGTTTTCTTAACTGTTGAAAAATTATTCCACCATATTTTTCTTTCCAGTTATAACAATGTTTTAGAAATTCTTCGCGGCTGATCTGATCTTTTGTTATGTGTTGTTCTTTTAGCAAAGCAACAACTTTTGCTTCGGTTGCAATTGAAGCATGATCAATTCCCGGAACCCAGCATGCATTAAATCCCATCATTCTTTTATAGCGAATGTAAATATCCTGGAGTGTATTGTTAAGAATATGGCCAATGTGCAAAATGCCTGTAATGTTTGGCGGGGGAATAACAATTGTATATGCTTTTTTATTTTCGTCAAGTTCGGAATGATAAAGATTATGTTCTTCCCAGTATTTGTACCACTTATCTTCGATGTCTTTCGGGCTATAAGCTTTTGGGATATCTTCTAAATTTTTAGGATGCATTTATTACTCAATATTTTTAATAAGTGGGGCAAATATAAAAAAACTTGAGGCGTAATTCAGACTTGCGGACGAATGAAAAAAATTAATCGCTATTAAATCATTTCATTTCTTCGAGCCATTTAAATCCTTCATTTGGATCTGAGAATAGTTTAACTGTAATACCCTTGCTTGTATATTGATCCATAAAAAACTTCATATTCAATTGTCCCATTACAAGTTCCGGCAGTATAAGCGCCCAATATTTCCATCCGGCTTTTATAATTAGAGGCGCCCAAATTTTTAGTCCCCATTCAGCATCATCTTTAGAAAGAATTCCTCCTTTCCTTCCATCTGATAACCATTTAATTGCGTTGTTGCTTTTTAAAACTTCAAGTCCTTCGGTTAAAGCATGACGGTATGGTTCACCGGAAAACGGTTTGTGTAATTCAAGGTGAACGATTTTGGGCTCGGGATAAAAATAGATAGCATAATAAGGAGTATCTATAATGGTCGTTTTAGACATAATTACTCCTAAAAAATCGTAGATTTATTTTAAGTAGAAGTTAAAAGAATGATAATAAATATCCAAGCCAATTATTGAGAGATGAAGTTAAGAATGTGGAATTTAGAAGTTCAAAACTATTCAACCGACTTTAACCAATTAAGAGCTTCTTCGCTGTTGGTGAACAACTTAATTATTAAGCCTTTTCTGGTATAATCATCAATTGCGAGATTCATATTTAATTGACCCAGTATAATCTCAGGAAGAATAAGCGCCCAATATTTCCAGCCGGCTTCAATCGCTTTCGACGCAAATACAGTGGCACCCCACTCGGAATCTTCTGGTGTTAATGATCCGCCAAGTCGATCATCAGAGAGCCATTTACATGCATTGCGGTCTCTAAGTAATTCTACTCCTTTTAACAAAGTAGAGCGAAGAGGATCGCCTTTTAAAAATCTATGAAGCTGGTGATGAACTATCTTTCCTTCTTCATGAAACCATAAAGAAATATCCGCGTTATCAATTATTGTAATTGTTGCCATAATTTTTCTGTTTTTTAATAGTTACCTGCAAATATAATCTAATAATTTATATACACTTGTTAAAAAAGTTAAACTATAAATTTTGTATTTCATTCCAGATTTCTTCGTCTACGGGAATTCCATTTTTCCTGTTTTCATTTCTGGTATTTAAAACTCTTTCTCCGGGATACAAAATCTCAGCATTTTCAAATTCCGGGATAGATGTTTTGTAATCTGCAATTATATTGTTTATCGTTTGCTTAATTGTAGAAGCATTGCCAAGGCGGGAAAGATCAATCGAAATAAAAACCTGCGAAAGAGAATGCTCATACTTAAACTTGTTTATTTCTTCCGTTGATAATCCACTGGAGAAGACAGTTGCAAGAATATCTATTAATAATGCAAGACCTGCACCTTTCCATAATCCCATTGGTAAAATTCGTTTTGTTTTCAGAATTGCCGCAGCATCTTTAGTCATCGTTCCATTTTCATCATAGCCGCCGTAATGAGATAATTCCTGGTTTCTTCTTTTTCCTGTTTCAAGTTTACCAACTGAGAATTGAGACATTGCCATATCTAAAACAATAGCCTCATCGTTATATGGTGATGCAAATACAATCGGGTTGTTTCCAAGTTTAGGATTAATGGCATTCCAGGTTGGCATAAGAGCAAGTGTGTTTGTCCATCCAATAAAAGCGCAACCATTTTTTGCTGCATGCCCGCCATATGTTCCGCCGCGCATCCAGTGATTTGTATTTGCCAAACCAACACAGCCAATACCAAATTGTCGAGAGAGCTCAATTGATCTGTTTGTTGAATGAAGGGCGTTTAGCGGTCCTGCTCCAAGATTTCCATCCCACTGCTCGAATGCACCGGTTGAATGTTTTAATTCCGGCTCACCATTAATATCAATACATTTTTCATTTACGTATAAAATAAATCGTGCAAACCGATTAACACCGTGAGTATAAACACCATCAATACTGTTATCTGTGAAAATGTTTGCAAGTATTTCCGCTTTGTTCCGGTTAAATCCATTTTTTTGAAGTATGGAAAAAAATTTTTCATACATCTCACTGCGGGTAATTCTAATAGTCATAATGCAGTTAAAATAATTAAAGTTGTTATGCAAAGATAATATGTTTAACCAATCCTAAAACATCTCATGCTCATCGCTCCAAATGTAACCTCTTCGTGGGTGTAAATAATAGATTCGTTATTATCTTCCAGAGCCAGGCTATATAACATTGGAACATAGTGATCTACTGTTGGTATTGCCAGTCTGCCAATTTCACCAGCCGACTCAAAGTTTATCAAACTTGAAAAATCACGGGTATCAATTTTCTTTTTTGCCCAATCATCAAACTCAATTGCCCAATCGAGTGCAGCGTTTTCGCCAAGTTTCGAAACAGATTGAAAACTTAGACGAAGGTTATGCACAATGTTTCCGCTTCCTATAATGAGCACTCCTTTTTTGCGAAGAATTTTTAATTGTTGAGCAAGATCGAAATGATATTGCATGGGTTTATGATAATCTATGCTAAGTTGAAAAACAGGAATATCGGCTTTTGGAAAAATATGTTTTAATATTGTCCAGCTTCCATGATCAATACCCCAGGAATTAGTTTCCTGTATTGAAGGAACAAGCAGATTTGTTTCATGAGCAAATTCCGGCGAGCCGCTTGCGGGATATTCAACCCGATATAACTCATCAGGAAAACCGCTAAAGTCATAAATAATTTCCGGCTCTTTGCTTTTATTAACAAACGTGCCGTTTGTAAGCCAGTGGGCAGATACAACAAGAATGGCTTTTATTGGAAATTCATTTTTAATATCAACACCTAGTTTATTCAGACTGCGCGTAAATGCATTGTCATACAAAACATTCATGGGATTTCCATGACCAATAAACAGTGATGGTGTTTGGGGTGTTGTTTTAAAGTTATCAGAAATATTTCTTAAATCGTTTAATATCATGGCTTGCCCAGCTTTAATATTTTATTAAACAATATAGCCTGTTATAAAAGTTCGTTTAACTGAAAATAAGCTAAAGAAATTAAAGATTTGGCGACGAATATGTTTGGAATAAAAAGTAAGAAGGGTTGTTTAAAATTTATAAACAACCCTTTGTTGTAGTTAGGCAACTTTCACATATTTATTCGGAAGCGTTCCGCAGATAGGACATTTTTCTTTGGGCTCGCCAAATTCAATATGTCCGCATACAGGACACAAATAAATTTCACTTACTTCTAAATCTTTTCCCTGTTCAGCAGCCGCAAGTGCGATTTTATAAAGGTCAGCGTGAATTTTTTCTGCATCTAGTGCGTATTTGAACATCCTTTGAGCTTTGTGGTTATCTGTTACAGCCTGTTCATGCATTGGCGGATACATTTCGGTGTACTCGTAAGTTTCGCCGGCAATTGCAGCTTTTAAATTTTCTACTGTAGAACCAATACCTTCAAGAGAACCAAGATGTCCTTCTGCATGAATTCTTTCTGCTTCAGCAGCAGTGTTAAATAATTTTGCAATGTTTACAAATCCTTCCTTCTCTGCTTTCTTTGCAAAAGCGCGGTATTTTTGGTTTGCCTGGCTTTCTCCGGCAAAAGCTTCTTTTAAGTTATCTTTTGTTGTTGCCATTTGTTCCTCTATTTATAATGTGGATGATTGTGCAACAGAAAATATTTCATCTAAAGTATATCGAATAGTTCTGTTTGGTAGAAAAGAATTGGCTGTGTTCTGCAATGCTCGCGCAACAGTCAATCCTTCAATCGGCCTATATTTTTTTAATGGTGGAATAACTTTCGTAACTAGTGGCATTAAAACCGAAGCAATTTTTTCTCCGCGTCTTATTTCTTCTCTGTGCCCGAGCAAAAGCGACGGCTGAATAATTATATATTTCTTAAATGAAAGACGCTCTATTTGTTCTTCAAGCTCGCCTTTAATTTTCAGATAGAAATTGTTTGATGCGGTATTTGCCCCGGCTGATGACACAAGAAAATAATTTTCAATTCCATTCAAAGCAGCAGCCTCAGCAATTTTAAATTGGTAAGTAAAATCAATTTTGTATTGTGCCTCTTTGCTTCCAGCTTTTTTTATTGTTGTTCCAAGGGCGGAAAACAGTTCGTCACCGGTTAAGCGATGTTTCCACTCATCAATTTTATCAAAATCTACAATTTCTTCTTCAAGCTTTGAGTGAAAAATTGAAGTTGGTCTTCTGACAAAAACTTTTACTGAAATATATCTCTCATCTTCGAGTAAGAGTTTAACCAGTTGTTTTCCCACCAATCCCGTTGCACCAATTACGATGGCTGTCTTCATTAAACTATTTTTTGATTATAGTTGAACCCGTTGGGCCGAAACCCGCAACATGTAAAATTACATCACCATTTTTTGCAAAAGCAAAATGTGGTTGCTGCGATGGCTCTGTAAAATACGTTCCGGTTGTCATTTCATTCATCTTTGATTCATCAAATGTATCGCCGTAACCATAAAAGAAACTACCCTTTGTTACAACAACAGTTCTATTTTCGGGATGAAAATGGGGAGGAAGTTTTGTCCCCCCGGGAATTCTCACCATCATTATGTAGTAACCTTCTTTGGAAGGATCGCCAACAACAAGATAATTCTGAACGCCGTTGGATAGTTTTTCAACTTTGTCCCAGTTAATATCTGTTGGTTTAATGGATTGAGGTGATAACTTTAATTCCTGAGCAGAATTAATTGCAGCAAAGATCAGAAATAAAAAGAAAATTATTTTTTTCATCATCAATCCTTTATTTCATTACAACCATTTTTCGTGTTTGTGAAAATGAACCCGCGCGCAGTGTATAAAAATATATACCTGACGGAAGTTGAGAATTTTGTATGGAAAATTGTGCATCATAAAAACCGGGCTGCTGAAATTTATTTATAAGTGTATCAACTTCTCTTCCAAGTGAATCGTAAACTTTCAACGAAACATTCGCGGGGGATGCAAGATGATAACTTATAACCGTTGTTGGGTTAAATGGATTTGGATAATTCTGCAGCAGATTATAATTCTGCGGAAGATTGCTTCCATGACTTTCAATTCCGGTTGCCGTTAATTTTATCTTCAGCAGCATTGTTTTCATTGTTATATAAAGAGTTTTTCTATCGGCGTCACCCCAGGTACAATTAGATGGATTTTCGGATGAAGTAATTGAAGTTGTTGAAATTTTATCGAGCAATAATCCTGCAGGTGAAAAAATTGAAATACCGCCGCTGCCCGTACAATAAAGATTTCCCGAAGGGTCAACTTTCATTCCGTCTGCATAAGGTGTTACTTTCCCGAATAATTTTTTGTTTTCGATGGTAGAGTCGTTAACGACATCCCAGACATAAATTTCCCCTTTTGCCGATTCATTTACATACAGCTTTTTTTCATCCGGCGAAAAACAGATACCGTTTGGTTTATCGAATGTTGCATCGAGTAATTGCAAATTACCTTTTGGGCTTAATCTATAAATTCCTCTAACATAAACACCATTGATAAGAATTTCTTTTGTCCCGCCCACAGGAATATTAAAATCCGGATCGGTAAAGAAAAGGGAGCCATCCGATTTTACAACAAGATCATTCGGAGAATTAAATCGCTTGCCAAGATATTTATCAACAAGAACAGTAATGCCGCCGCCGCTCTCTTGTCTTGAAATTCTTCTTTTTCCCATCTGAGTTAGGATTAGATTTCCTTTATTATCTAAAGTTAATCCGTTGGAACTGTCGGACTTTTCCATATATGTTTTTACCGCACTTCCATCTGAAGGAAGTAAATAAATTTTTGCAGGAATAATATCGCTGAATAGTAAACCAACACCGTCTTTCCAAACTGGACCTTCCAATTGTTTCCCGCTGCTGAATACTTTTTCCAATTTAGCTCCAGCAGGAATAGGTGATTGTGCAAAAACAAATGATGTAATTAATAGCGCAGCATAAAAAATTTTTTTCAAAACGATCTCCTATTTTATTTTTTCTTAGTTTTATTTTTATCTAACGATATCTTTTCCTTTTCATGTTGCTTAACTCTTTGATCGGCGGGGATTGCGAACGCTACCTTTTTATTTAGGACACAACCATTTCTTCCGGGAATGCAGTCAACTTTAAGCCGCAGGCAAAAACTGTTTAGGTCGATATGTGGGCAAGAAAACGAACTCATCGAAATCCTAATTATGGAATAATATCACAACCAACTTAAAGAAAAATGATAAGAGAGAAAAATGTGTTTTGAGATCGATCAATAAAATCGCTTTATTTGCAAAAACAATAACACCAATAGTTTAAAAAATGAACGGAATTACACTTAATAGCTGGAAACGCGCTGTTATTAAAGTTGGAAGCGGATTAATAGCCCCCGGTGGAAAAAGAACCAGCACAAAATACTCGCTTCCGATTGCTGGATTTATTACCGAATGCAAAAACCAGGGAAAGGAAATTATTCTTGTTTCATCCGGTGCGGTTGCATCAGGATTATCTACACAGCCGGAAATGTTAAAACGCACTCAAAGAACAATCCCCGAAAAACAAGCGCTTGCCGCTATCGGGCAATCTTTGCTTATGCAAAGCTGGAGCAGATTTTTCGATTTTCCGTGCGCTCAAATTTTACTTACATATGATGATATAAATAACCGTAAACGATTTGTAAACGCGAAAAATACAATTAAACAATTACTCGAATTTGGAACGCTTCCAATTGTAAATGAAAACGATACAGTTGCAATTGAAGAATTAAAAGTTGGAGATAACGATAATCTTGCCGCCTATGTTGCGATGCTAGCCGAGGCGGACCTACTAATTATATGTTCCGACATAGACGGATTGTTTGATGCCGATCCTAAGAAAAACAAAAACGCAAAACTAATTCCGGTTGTTGAAAAAATTGATAATAGCATTTATTCGCTTGCGGGCGGAACAAAAAATTCAATTGCAACTGGTGGAATGAAAACAAAAATTGAGGCCGCAGAAAAAGCGACTGTTCGCGGGATAACAACAATTATATTGAACGCTACTAAAAGGGAAGTGTTTGATTTACTTTTAAAAGGAAAGCAGGCGGGTACAATTTTTAAAAAGAATCCAAAACCAATGACTGCAAAAAAACATTGGATGCTTCATGCGCTTGTTTCAAGTGGGAAAATAATTGTTGACGCCGGTGCTGCAAAAGCAGTTGTTCAAAAAGGAGCTTCGCTTCTTCCGTCAGGAATAATTTCGGTTGAAGGAGCATTTAATAGTGGCGATGCAGTTTCTATATTAGTTAAAGAGGGAAAGAATATTAGAGAAATTGCAAAAGGAATTTCGCGATACAACGCAGGCGATCTTAAAAAGATTCAGGGTAAAAAAACTTTGGAGATAAAAAATATATTAGGAGACAATTCCGTTTCTGAAGTAGTTCACCGTGACGAACTTGTTTTAATAGAGGAAGTACAAAGGAATTAGAAATGAAAAATGAATTGATACAGATTGCCGTTAATGCTCAAAAGGCCTCTAGAACATTGGCTAAAATGAGCGCCGGGCAGAAGAATGAATTGCTGCTTGCTATGGCAGAAGAATTGGTTGAATGTGAAAATATTATCTTAACAGAAAACGCAAAAGATATTCAGAACGGTAAAGAAAAAGGATTATCGCCGGCAATGCTGGACCGCCTTCTGCTGACACATGAAAGAATCTTATCAATGGCAAACGCATTAAAAGAAGTTGTTCAGCTTCCTGATCCTGTAGGCAAAATGGATGATCATAGAATTCGTCCAAACGGATTGCAGGTTGCTATGATGCGAATTCCTCTCGGTGTTATTGCAATAATTTATGAAGCAAGACCAAACGTAACAAGTGACGCTGCGGGTCTGTGTTTAAAAAGCGGTAATGCTGTCATTCTTCGGGGAGGATCAGAAGCATTCAATTCCAACGCTGCTGTTGTTAAGGCACTTCATAAAGGAATGAAAAAAGTTGGAGTTGATGAAGCTGCAGTAACATTTGTTCCAACAACCGACCGTGAAGCAATGGTTGAATTGCTCAGACTTGA